>JBDKJU010000087.1:0-11075 GCA_039796435.1 Pseudomonadota bacterium
ATATTCCAAAATGGGGAGTATTGCCATAAGAGCAGTATTTTAGATTTAAACCCCCAGGCAAGCAAAAATGAGACAATACGCCCCTGGCTTATGCCAACGAATTGCATTGATGACCGACAAATCTTGCAAATTTCATCCAATAGAGAGAGAATCCAGCCAATGTTGCACCTCTTTAAGCCCTTGAACTCAAATATGCGTTTTGCATTGATTGCCGCCCTAGGCCTACTTTTTGTCCATAGTCACACTGCCCTGGCACAGTCCAGCAACGTCAGCAATGCCAGCAATACCAGTGCCAAGGGCACTGTGCAGTTGGCCACGGATGCGCCAGACCGCTACACCGTGGTCAAAGGCGACACCCTTTGGGGTATTTCTGCCCGTTTTCTGAAAGACCCTTGGAAATGGCCCGAGGTGTGGGGTCTTAATATGCAGCAGATTCGCAATCCCCACTTGATTTATCCGGGGGATGTGGTGGTGCTGGATCGCAATGCTGCCGGTGGGCCACGTTTGTCCATCTTGGGACGGGGCGATGGCATGGGGGGAGGCTTGTCGGCCGGCGAGATGTACCAGAGACCTACCGTGGTGCTGGCACCTGGGGCGCGCGACTTGGGGCGCTCGGTGCAAAACAATGCCATCAGTTCCATTCCTGCACGCGACATCGAACCCTTCCTGATCAAACCTTTAGTGGTGGATCTTGACCAAATCGACAGTCCTAAGCTGGCCACCACGGGAGATGGCAGGGTGATATTGGCCAAGGGCTCCACGGCTTACGCGGTGAGCATCTATGAAAATCAAGGGCGTAACTGGCAGATTTACCGTCCCGTGGGCCCACTGCGTGACCCTACCCGCCGCGTATCGCCTTGGTGGGAATTCTGGAACGCCGATAAGACCGACTACGGCTTTATGGGGCTGGAGGCCATGTATCTTGGCGATGCGCGGGTCTTGCAATACGGCGACGTGGCCAAAATAGAAATCGTCAACGCGGTGGAAGAAATACAGGTGGGCGACAAACTCCTTCCCCCCCCGAAAGACATTGAAATACAGTATGTGCCACGTGCGCCCGAACGCAAGCTGCAGGCGCATGTGATCAAGCTGCAAGGCCCTCTACCAGAGGCAGGTCGTGGCGGTGTGGTGGTGCTCTCTTATGGCAAAACCGATGGTGCCGAAGTCGGGCATGTGGTGTCACTCAACCGCCCTGAACGTGAAATTGAAAATCCGCGTTATCGTGCACCGAACCGCTTGCCGCCGGAGTTTCCACCATTGCCGGACAATGACAAGAAGACCTTCGTGCTTGGTGAAGACAGGCTGGGTCTGGCCTTTGTGTTTCGGGTGTTTGACCGGGTGAGCTATGCTTTGGTGATGAATGCGTCGCAGGCGGTACGCGTGGGCGACGTGATTCGTAATCCCTAGTCCTAGTGGGGCCAACGCAAGAGACGAAGGGGAAAATGTGCAAAAACTCATGCTAGAAGTAGACGAGCTGGCCAAGGCATTGACCGAGTCTTTACCCGCCCCGCATTTTGATGTGCCGCGCGTGACTGCCTGGCTCAAGATGTCACTGGCGCAGGGCATTGGGCCAGTGCATTGCAAACGCCTGATTGAGCAGTACGGCGATATAGAGACTGTTTTTAAAGCCCCGCGCAATCACTTGGCCAGTGTGTTAAACCCACGACTGGCCGATGCTTTGCTCAACGTGTCACAATCGGTGATCAAAAGCGCCATCGCTTGGGCCAGCCGCCCCAACAATTATTTGTTGACCTGGGAAGACGAGCGCTACCCCAAGCAGTTGGCCGAACTGGAAGATTCCCCTCCGGTGCTGTATTGCAAGGGGGATATCACCCTTTTATCGAAAAATCTGGTGGCCATGGTGGGCAGTCGCAATTGCTCGTCTCAAGGCGAGACCAATGCCGAGCAATTTGCCAAGGCGCTGAGTCAGGCCGGCATTACCGTGGTCAGCGGGCTTGCCGCCGGCATTGACGCGGCGGCCCACAAAGGCGCCATTGCCGGTGGCAGCAAAACCATCGCCGTGATCGGTACTGGCATAGACCGCATTTATCCCGCCAGGCATGTTGATTTGGCGCATGAGATCGCCAACGAGGGCTGTATTGTCAGTGAGTTTCCTATCGGTACGCCGCCGCATGCGCATAACTTTCCACGGCGTAACCGCATCATTAGCGGCTTGTCAAAGGGCGTGTTGGTGGTGGAAGCCTCTTTGGCCAGTGGCTCTTTGATCACAGCAAGACTGGCGGGTGAGCAGGGGCGCGAGGTGATGGCCATCCCAGGTTCCATACACTCACCTTTTTCCAAAGGCTGCCATAAGCTGATCAAGGAAGGGGCGGCCTTGGTCGAAAGCATGCTGGACGTGGTGGAGTTACTGAACCTGCCTTCACCCGTCCGTCAACATGATGAACTGGATGCCCACATTGCCGATCAATTATCAGTGCTGGTGTCGAGCAGTGATGTCACCGACAGCTCGCGTTTAGAGACCTTGCTGGGCTTTGACCCGGTGACTTTAGATGAATTGGTGGAGCGTTCCAAGCTGCCTGCGGAGGTCATTGCTGCGCAGCTCTTAACCCTTGAGCTTGATGGGGTAGTTGACTCCCTGCCGGGGGGCAAGTACCAACGTCGGGCAAAATAACTCTTTTAGTAGAAACGACACAACGTGAGCAAAGCACTGATCATCGCTGAAAAACCTTCGGTGGCCTCGGATATCGCCAAGGCCTTGGGGGGCTTCAAAAAACTGGACGATTATTTTGAAAGCGATGACTACGTTCTGTCTTCTGCCGTTGGACATCTGCTTGAAATTGGTGAACCGGAAGACGAAGAGGTCAAGCGTGGCAAGTGGACATTCGCCAAGCTGCCGGTGATTCCTAGTCATTTTGCCATCAAGCCGATTGAAAAAACCGAGTCACGTTTAAAGCTACTCACCAGGCTGATCAAGCGCAAGGACGTGACCGCCTTGGTCAATGCCTGCGATGCCGGGCGTGAAGGCGAGCTCATCTTTCGCCTGATCGCGCAGCACGCCAAGGCCAGGCAACCGGTGCAGCGCCTGTGGCTGCAGTCCATGACCCCCGCCTCCATTCGCCAGGGCTTTGCCTCGCTGCGCAGCGATGCCGACATGATGCCATTGGCCGATGCCGCACGCTGCCGCAGCGAAGCAGACTGGCTGGTGGGCATCAATGGCACGCGCGCCATGACCGCGTTTAACTCCAAAAGCGGGGGCTTTCATTTAACCACTTTGGGACGGGTGCAGACCCCCACCCTGGCGATGATTGTTGAGCGTGAAGAGCGTATTCGCGCCTTTGTGCCCCGTGAATATGCCGAAATCCACGCCACTTTTAACGCCAAGGCGGGCGAGTATTTGGGCAAATGGGTAGATGAAAAATTCAAGAAAAATGAAGACGAACATGCCCGTGCCGATCGTCTGTGGGACCAGGGCAAGGCCCGCGCCATTGCTGAAAAATGTCGGGGCAAAACTGGCACGGTAGAAGAAGAATCCAAACCCACCACACAGGCATCGCCACTGTTGTATGACCTGACCAGCTTGCAGCGCGAGGCCAATTCTCGTTTTGGGTTTTCGGCGCGCACCACCTTGTCTCTGGCGCAGTCACTGTACGAAAAACACAAGTGCCTGACCTACCCGCGCACTGATTCACGCGCCCTGCCCGAGGATTATGTGGGCACAGTTAAGGCCACTTTGGGCATGCTGGAAGAGACCAATGCCTATGGGCATCTGGCCATGCAGATTTTGGGTAAAAACTGGATCAACCCCAAAAACAAGCGCGTGTTTGACAATGCCAAGATTTCCGATCACTTTGCCATTATTCCCACCGCAGAAAAACCCAAGACCCTAAACGAGCTGGAACAGAAGCTTTATGACTTGGTGACCAAACGTTTTTTGTCGATCTTTTTCCCTGCTGCCGAGTTCATGCAAACCACCCGCATCACCCGGGTTGAAGGAGAAGCGTTTAAAAGCGAAGGCAAGGTACTGGTCAACCCTGGCTGGCTGGCGGTGTACGGCAAAGAGGCCGACACAGAAGAGATGGGCAGTCTGACCGCAGTGGCGCAAGGTGAAAAACCCAAGGCCGACCCGGTAGAGGCCAAGAGCCTGATGACCAAGCCGCCTGCCCGTTACACCGAGGCCACCTTGCTGTCGGCCATGGAGGGGGCGGGCAAACTGGTGGAAGATGAAGAGTTGCGCGCCGCCATGCAAGAGCGTGGCCTGGGCACACCTGCCACGCGTGCTTCGATTATTGAGGGCTTGATACTACAAAAATACATTGTCAGGGAAGAAAAAGCCTTGGCGCCTACGCCGTCTGCCTTTTCGCTGGTCACCTTGCTCAAGGGCTTGGGAGTGCCAGAGTTGTTTTCACCGGAGCTGACAGCGCAGTGGGAGAATCAGCTGGCGGCGATGGAGCGTGGCAAATTGTCGCGTGAAGCGTTCATGCAAGGTATTGTGGACATGACGCGGCATCTGGTGCAACAGGCCAAGGGGCATGAGAGTGACACCGTGCCCGGCGACTTTGCCATCTTGGCAGTGCCCTGCCCCAAATGCGGTGGAGAAATCAAAGAGAACTATAAAAAATTTGCCTGTGGGCAGTGTGACTTTGCTTTTTTTAAAATTTTGGCCTCACGGCAACTCTCAGATCTGGAAGCTGAGACGCTGCTGCAACACAAACGTGTGGGGCCACTTGAGGGATTCCGCAGCAAAATGGGGCGTGCCTTTGCGGCTGATTTGATCTTGAAAGAAGACCTGTCAATAGAGTTTTTTTGGGAAAACCAAAACTCCGAGGCGCAGGATGTGCAGGTGAATCTGGAAGAGCTCACCCCTTTGGGCGATTGCCCCAAATGCAAAAATAAAGTCTATGAGCTTGGGGCTGCTTATTTGTGTGAAAAAGGCATGATGAAGCCGCGCGTGTGTGATTTTCGCTCAGGAAAAATCATTTTGCAGCAGGAGATCAATAGCGAGCAAATGCAAAAATTATTGACCACTGGCAAAACTGATCTGCTTGATAAGTTTGTCTCCATGCGCACCAAACGGCCATTTTCTGCTTATCTAGTGGTCAAGAAAGACGGCAGCACCGGCTTTGAGTTTGCCCCCAAAGAACCCAAAGAGGCAAAGGATGGCAAGACCCCGGCAGCCAAAAAAGCCGCAGCCAAGAAGACCAGCGTTAAAAAATAGACTCAAGCTGAAATGATGTTCAGCTTGCGCAGCACCGTGCGAACTAGGGCACGTGTTTCCTCGCCGAAGGGGTGCTGGCACACTTCATAGCCCCACAGTATCCAAGCGGCCATGAAGGCATAAAACACGCCCATCTTGAGGAATTCGCCAGCGACAAACACCTTGGGTTCGGACAAAAAAACCACCAAGGGGGTGAGGGTCCAGCACAGCATTTTCACACTGGCCCGAGCTGTGAGGAGCACTTGCCTGATTTGCACTATCTGATGTTTGTGCAAGGTGTAGGCATACAGGCAGGCCACCAGCACCGATCCGACCAGCACTGCGATGGCAATGCCCATCAAGCCTGCTGAGACCCCGAAACATAGGGATATGAGGCGCAGCATGACCACTTGAAACTGCATGACCGAGGCCTCTTTGATGAGACCTTTGGCAATCATGGCTTCGCGTGATAAAAGGTAGGCTGAGTCAATCATGGTGGCGACGAGAATGATGCGAGTGGGCTCGACCACTGACATCCACTGGGTGCCAAACAGCACGCGGATCACCGAGTCGCAAGTAAAAATCAGGACCAGACACAAAGGCCAACCCACGGCGGTGATGTAGGAAGAGCTGCGCAGGAATGCTTCGAAGAAATGGCCTTGTTCGCGCTGTAGTTTGGTGAAGTAAGGCAGGATCGCCCCCACGGCATTGCGGGTAATAATGCGTGAGTAAATTTCCACCACATTGTTGCAACGGGCATAAAAAGCCACAGCCTCAAGCCCCAGTACACGACCGATCAACAGGTCGGGGATAGACCTGCCGAGTTGCGTCGAAAGATACATGCTGATGGTGTAGAAACCAAATTTGATGGCCTCGCGCAGATTGCTAAAAGCCAGCGCAAAAGGTACCTTGTCGGCGCTGACCAAGGCGATGGTCAGGTTTTGTGCCAACACCGCCGACACCGCCCCTATGGCCATGCTTTTTGCGCCCTGGCCTTGGTAAGCACAGGCGATGGTGACCAACATGGTGGTGAGATTAGCAATAAGTTGCACCAACCAGTAAGCCTTTACCTGCATGTGGCGCTGCATGAGTGCCATTTTCACAGCGCCAAACGGAATCAGCAAAAACGAACCCGACATGATTTGCACGATGGTTTGCAGCTCCGCATCTTGGTAAAACCAGGCAACCGGAAAGCTGATGCCAAACAGCAGCATGGCAAACGACCAAGAAATTAAAAAACTGACGGTCAAGGCGGTTTTGATTCGCAAGGGCGAGAGGGGGTGGCTTTGAATAATGTACTCGCCCACACCAAACTCGCGCACCGTGCCTAGAATTTGCGCAAACACGGCCGCAATGGCGAATTGACCCAGTTGATACGGTGTGAGCAAGCGCACACAAATCAACATGGTCAGAAGTTGAAAGGCAGTATTGGTGTAGCCCCCAAGAAACCAGGCAAGAAAATATTTTTTATTCATGCTCACTGGCCCATCGAAAAAAATCAGGGCATGTACACTGGCATGTATGTGGTTTGCTTAAACGGCATGCACCGCTTTCAACATACCTTTTTCAGTGCCAATATGCTCGAATTTCAGATGTGGGTAAAGCGCTCGCCACTCATCAGCAATAGCACGCTCACCCGGTCGATTGGCATCATCAAGCAACATTGCGCCGCCTGCCGAGAGGCGACTAATCAGGGCGGGGCCACCAGCGAAACGGGCGCGCGGGTCTTCGGTAATGGGTGGGCCATCAATCACCACCAAGTCGAGCGTGCCCTCTGGCAGCGCCTGATGTTGATACCAAGGAGAGCTCTGCCCTTTGATCCCCACTTCATGCAGAGGCGCGATCAACATGCTGACGCGGTGAGAAAGACCAAAGCCTTCGACACGCTGTGCGGTCAGTGCAGCGAAGTGTGCGTCGTGGTCCAAGCTCCACAAATGCCCTTTGCCATTCTGTTCAAGAGCACGAGTGATGACGATGGTGGACACCCCCGAGCCACACTCCACCACCCGATCAGGCTTCAAGGTCCTGACCTGTTCGTACACAGCGCGTAAAAAATCAGGCGAGCCGGCCCACCCACGCGTGGGGGGCAAGGAGCCAGGCAAATCCAGGTCCTTGTACAGGGCGATGAGGTGCTCAAGCTGCTGGCTGTCCTGTCTGGTTTGTAAAGACTCGCGCTCAAACATGTCGATGAGATGTTTGAATTTACGCTTGATGTACCACAGCAAGAACAGGCATGAGAGCGCAAGAAAAAAAACAAAAATGAACAGGGGGGGCATGTGCGGGAGCAGAGCGACTGGAAACAAAGATGCATTGTAGGCAAAAACAGTGGACAGGCTCATAGCTGTTTGAGTTAGGCTATCATCTCATCAATTTTTAATGGTGAGCAAAAATGGTGAGCAATCACCCGTCTGCCGCAATGCATCCTCCTATCAGCGTCGTTATCCCTTACTTTCAGCGCAATGAGGGGGTGTTAATACGTGCTTTGAATTCGATTGCCAAACAGCAGTATGCGACCGCGCAGATCAAGGTGGTGATCGTCGATGATGCATCGCCAGTGCCGGCCGAACAGGAAGTCAGCAGATTTTTAGCGCAGCAGTCTTTGCATATCCAGATACTGCATCAAGCCAATGCCGGCCCCAATACCGCCAGAAACACCGGGCTTCAAGCTCTCGATCCGGCCTCTGAGTTCGTCGCTTATCTTGACTCGGATGATGAGTGGGAAGACACACACCTGTCTCGTGCGGTGAGCGCCTTGCGCAAGGGCTTTAATGTGTATTTCAGCAATCTGCGTCATTTGGGGACGGAAGGTTTGCCGGAGTTTGAACGTGCTCAGCGTTTGCAGGTAGAGGCGCATCCCTTGATTGAGGGTCTGGACAAGAGTTTCCGTGCGTATCAGGGCGACATGATGGCGCAAATATTATTGGCCAATACCATGTTTATTCCCAGCATGGTGATAGATCGGCACTTTGCGCAAGAGGTGCGTTTTTATGATGGCTTCCGCAGTGGGGGCGGTGATTACATGTATTGGTTGCGATTGTGTCGGGCGGGGGCGCGCTTTTGTTTTTCGACACAAGTTGAGGTCATCTGTGGCAGTGGCATCAACATGTGGTACGCCAATGGCTGGGGCACTGACGGTTACTTAAAACGCTTGGCGGGCGAGAGCGAGTACCGCACTCTCGCGCTGAATGAATATCTGAGCGACCCAGAGACCAAACAAAAAGTCAGCGCCCAATTGCAGAGTTTGCGCAGCTCGGTGCTCATGGATTGCGTGCATCGCCTGTTGCGGCGAAAGCCGCTGGACTGGGCAAGACTGAAACAGTATCACCGCGACTTCAGGTTTCGTGTCTCCGATATAGGGGTCACCATGAAACGCATGTTGCGCAGGCAGTAAACCACAAAAACATAAAAACATAAAAACAGATGAAAGCCTTTGGCGCCTACCCCTTCACCCCCACCAAATACCAAGCCAAGCCGGTGTCTGCCAAGCATGTGCCCGTGCTGATCGTCGGAGGTGGGCCTGTGGGGTTGACCAGTGCCTTAGCGCTGGCGAAACAGGGCATCAAGGTGGTGGTGTGTGAGGCGGATGATTCCGTGTGTGCAGGCAGTCGTGCCATTTGCATCTCAAGGCGCAGCCTGGAAATTTTTCAACGCCTGGGCGTGGTGGATAAATTTCTCCAGTTTGGCCTGCCGTGGACCGGTGGGCGCAGTTACTATCAGGAGCATGAGGTACTGCATTTCCACATGCCACATGACCAACACGAGCAACTGCCGCCCATGATCAATGTGGCGCAGTACCACATAGAAGACATTTTGTTGCAGGCCTGCCTGCAAGAACCTTTGTGCGAGATTCGCTGGCAGTCAAAAGTCAGTTATGGCGCGCAGACCGAGCAACAGGTAGCGGTGCAGGTGGAGACACCCTTGGGGGAATACCAACAAACTGCAGATTTCCTTATCGCCTGTGACGGTGGGCGCAGCAGCATACGCGAGTCCATGGGGTTGAAATTGCTTGGTACAAGCTATGAGGGACGCTACATCATCGTTGATATTTTGCTCCAAAGCGATCGAGCGACAGAGCGCTTGGCGTACTTTGACCCACGCTGCAATCGTGGGTCTACGGTGCTGGTACACAAGCAGCCACACGGGGTGTGGCGCATCGATTATCAGTTGCAGGCCGACGAAGACCCAGTAGAGGCAGTCAAAGCCGAGGCGGTGCTGCCCAGAGTGCAGAGCTTACTTGAGATGATGGGGGAGAAGGCCGACTGGCAGCCGATATGGATTTCCATGTACAAGGCCAATGCCTTGAGCATGGAGCGCTACCACCATGGGCGCGTGGTGTTTGCCGGCGATGCCGCGCATCTCTTGCCGATCTTTGGCGTGCGGGGGGCCAACTCGGGCATAGATGATGCCGACAATCTGGCCCTGAAACTGGCGCATACTTTGGCCCACCCCAAGCAAGATCTTGAGCCGCTGGCACTGTATTCGATTGAACGTGTTGCTGCTGCCCAGGAGAATTTGCGCCAAGCGATGAAGAGCACCGACTTCATGGCGCCGCCGAGTCACGCCTTTGCCTTGCTGCGCACCGCCGTGCTGTCTCTCGCACAGACAGAGCCGAGGCTGCGCAGCCTGATCAATCCACGGCAGACCACCGCCATTCATTATCCCAAGGCCACACCCTACCGCGAGACCTGTTTTTATTATCAGGGGCAAAAAACTTATCTGGGTAAGCTGTTGGCCGAGCGCTACCCGCGCGACCTGGGCATTTGCTTTGACCTGCCAGCGCAGCATGTAGACGACATTGTGCTCAACCATGAGCAACATGCCGAAGTCTTCAGCCGCTACCACATCAGCACGCCCACGCGAATCTTGATACGAGCCGACGGCTACATTCCACATGACTGAATCTGAACTGGACCAATGCTACACCGAGCTGTGTCAGGCCTTGAGTAGGCAAGACACACAGGGTAGGCAAAATACCGAGCTTGGGCTGGCACGCTTTGCCCTCTTGGCTATGTTAGAGATCAATGAACCTGCCAAGGTGCGCAGCCTGATACATCGGGCTATACTCGACCCATCATTCACTTTACCTTCGGGCCCTTAACTTCCCCATGAAACTCGTACGCTACGGCAAACCCGGCAAAGAAAAGCCCGGTCTTATTGATGCAGAAGGCAAACTGCGCGACCTGTCCGCCCACATTAAAGATGTCAATGGCGAGGCGCTCTCCCCCAAGTCTTTGGCCAAACTCGGCAAGCTTAAAACCGACAAACTGCCTTTGGTAAAAGGCAAGCAACGTCTGGGTTCATGCGTGGCCACCCCACCGAAATTTGTGGCCATTGGTCTTAACTACAGCGACCATGCCAAAGAATCCAATATGCCTATCCCCAAAGAACCGGTGGTGTTCTCCAAGTGGACCTCATGCCTTTCTGGTCCCAACGACGAGGTCATGCTGGCCAGCAAAGACTCGGTAAAAACCGACTGGGAAATCGAACTGGGCATCGTGATTGGCACGCAAGCACGTCACGTCAGCAAGAAAGATGCGCTTGAGTGTGTGGCTGGCTACTGCGTGATCAATGACGTGTCTGAGCGCGAATATCAACTTGAGCGCGATCCGCAGTGGGACAAGGGCAAAGGCTTTGACACCTACGGCCCCACCGGCCCCTGGATGGTGACCAAGGATGAAGTCGGCGATGTCAAAAAATTGTCTATGTGGTTGGACGTCAACGGCGAGCGCATGCAGACCGGCAGCACCAAGACCATGATTTTTGATCCAGCCACCATTGTCAGTTTCCTCTCCAAAATCATGACGCTGATGCCAGGGGATCTCATTACCACGGGCACCCCGCCCGGGGTGGGTCTGGGGCAAAAACCACCGCGCTATCTCAAGGCAGGTGACGTGATGACTCTGGGCATAGAAAAGCTGGG
>JBDKJU010000088.1:0-3201 GCA_039796435.1 Pseudomonadota bacterium
CAAGCCAGCAGCAAGCAAGAGGCTGGCCGCCCCCCCGAGGCACAAAAATTCGCCCAAGACCAGTCGCCTGAATTCCCCGCCACCAGCCACCTCTCTATTGTGGACAAAGAGGGCAATGCGGTGGCCATGACCACCACGATTGAAGATGGACTCGGCAGCCGCATCATGGTCGGTGGATTTTTGCTCAACAACGAGCTCACCGACTTCTCTTTTGTGCCCGAAGACCAAGGCAGACCCGTCGCCAACCGAGTCGAGGGCGGCAAACGCCCGCGCTCCTCCATGGCCCCGACCATGGTCTACGACCCGCAAGGCAAATTGTGGCTCATCACCGGCTCACCCGGGGGCAGCGCCATCATTAACTATGTGGCCAAGGTGCTCATCGCTGCCATTGATTTACAGCTTGACCCACAAACTGCCATCAACTTGCCTAATGTCGGGAGCCGAGGCGCAGCCACCGAGCTGGAACTCGGCAGCGCAGCCGTGGAGCTAAAAGGCAAGCTTGAGGCCATGAACCACAAGGTCAATGTCTTGGACTTCACCAGCGGCGTGCACAGCATACAAAGACAAGGCCCGCATTGGGTGGGGGCCGCTGACCCGCGCCGTGAAGGCAAGGTCGTGGCACAATAAGCCACATGCACATGCACTCCCCCCCTAGCCCCCTCACTCATTTTGACGCCAGCGGCCAGGCCCACATGGTGGATGTTGCCGCCAAGTCTGACACCCACAGGATAGCCCGTGCGGGCGGCAGCATTTCCATGTTGCCCGCCACTTTTGCCTTGGTGCAGGCAGGTAATGCGCAAAAAGGCGACGTGCTGGGCATTGCCCGCATCGCTGCCATCCAAGCCAGCAAGCGCACGCACGAATTGATCCCCCTGTGTCACCCTCTGGCACTGACGCGGGTGACCGTCAGTTTCACTCTTGATGCCGAACACTGCCTAGTTCGTATCGAAGTAATCGCTGAAACCACCGGCAAAACCGGGGTAGAGATGGAGGCTTTGACTGCGGCAAGCGTCGGCTTACTCACCATTTACGATATGTGCAAGGCAGTCGACCGAGGCATGCACCTATCGGACATCCGATTGCTTGAAAAATCAGGCGGGAAGAGCGGCCACTTCGTCCAAGCTTGAACAATAGTCTTGCACCAATTTGACACAGTGCAACACCAGCTTACTTAATTGTCACAATCAAACAAAATAAACCCAATAAAAACAATTGTTTTTGTGTTCGCCTCATGATAATCTCTAGGTACGGTTCTTGCACTATTTGAGTTTGATACACATTTTTTGTGTTGAGAGCAGTACTTAATTCATTTCCTTGAGGAGACCACATGAAGCACCGTTTTTCCGCTCTTGCATTGAGCGTTCTGGTGGCTGTGTCGGCTGGCGTACAAGCCCGCGTGACTGATGCCATGATTGAAAACGACGCCGCCAGCACTGGCGACGTATTGAGCTGGGGCATGGGCACACAAGGCCAACGCTACAGCACCCTGACCAAGGTCAATGCAGGCAACGTGGGTAACCTCGTGCCTGCTTGGTCTTTCAGTTTCGGTGGTGAAAAACAGCGCGGCCAAGAAGCCCAGCCAGTCATTTATAACGGCAAGATGTTTGTCACTGGCTCTTACTCTCGCCTGTTTGCTCTGGATGCCAAAACGGGCGCCAAGCTCTGGCAATACGAACACCGTCTGCCCGAGGGCATCATGCCCTGCTGCGACGTGATCAACCGCGGTGCTGCCCTCTACGACAACTTGGTGATTTTTGGCACCTTGGATGCACAGTTGGTCGCCCTTGACCAAGACACCGGCAAGGTGGTGTGGAAAGAAACCCTCGACGACTACAAGGCTGGCTACAGCTACACCGCCGCCCCCATCGTGGCCAAGGGTCTGGTGCTCACCGGCGTGTCAGGAGGTGAGTTCGGCGTGGTGGGCCGTGTGGATGCGCGCGATGCCAAAACCGGCCGTTTGGTCTGGACCCGCCCAGTGGTCGAAGGCCATATGGGCTATAAATTTGATGCCAACGGCAACAAGTCTGAAATTGGTGTCTCTGGCACCAAAAACGCCACTTGGCCTGGCGATCTTTGGCAAACCGGCGGGGCAGCCACTTGGCTTGGCGGCACCTACGATGCCAAAACCGGTCTCGCTTATTTCGGCACTGGCAATCCAGCCCCTTGGAACAGCCACATGCGTCCTGGTGACAATTTGTTCTCCTGCGCCACCGTGGCCATTGATGTCGCCACCGGCGCAATCAAATGGCACTATCAAAACACCCCCAACGACGGTTGGGACTTTGACGGGGTGAACGAGTTTGTGACCTATGAGCAAGGCGGCAAACGTCTGGGTGCCAAGGCTGACCGCAATGGCTTTTTCTATGTCAACGATGCCACCACTGGCGCCTTGATAAATGCTTTCCCATTTGTCAAGAAAACCACCTGGGCAACTGGCATTGACCTGAAGACCGGTCGTCCCAATTATGTGGCGGACAATCGTCCTGGCGACCCCAGCAAGAGCGCCGATGGCAAACAAGGCAAAACCGTGTTTTCAGCCCCCAGCTTCTTAGGTGGCAAAAACCAAATGCCTATGGCCTACTCTCCGCAAACCGGCCTGTTCTATGTGCCCTCCAATGAGTGGGGCATGGAAATCTGGAACGAGCCTGTGAGCTACAAAAAGGGCGCCGCTTATCTGGGTTCTGGGTTCACCATTCGCACCATTGACGACAAGTACATCGGCGCCATGCGCGCAGTGGATCCCAAGACTGGCAAGATCGTCTGGGAAGCCACCAACAACGCCCCTCTGTGGGGTGGCGTGATGACCACTGCCGGCAATCTGGTGTTTTACGGAACCCCTGAAGGTTTCTTCGTCGCACGCGATGCCAAGACCGGCAAAGAACTGTGGAAATTCCAAACTGGCTCAGGCGTGGTGGCCCCACCCGTGACCTGGGAACAAGACGGTGAGCAATACATTGCCGTGGCTTCCGGCTGGGGTGGTGCCGTGCCTCTGTGGGGTGGTGATGTGGCCAAGAAGGTCAACTACCTGAACCAAGGCGGCAGCATGTGGGTATTCAAGTTGCACAAAACCCAAACCGCCGCCAAGTAATATCTAAGTTGTTATCCGGCCCATCCGCACAATGTGCAGATGGGTTTTTTTTTGCCCATGATTTTTGCTCTCTTTATCTCTCTTTATTGAAGCACGCGCATTTGCTCTACGCC
>JBDKJU010000089.1:0-3009 GCA_039796435.1 Pseudomonadota bacterium
AGCTCGTGTTTGCCAACCCTTTCCAGTGGCCCGCCAGCGCATGAGCACGCTTTCGTCCAGCCTTAATGTGGTGGATTTCTTGCTACTGATTTTCACACTTCCAATTGGTCTGCCACGCTTGGCAATAGTGTATTGTCCTTGTTTGGCCTCTGCCAAGGACTGGCGCAATAAGGGCAAAGCAACACCTGCATCAAGCTCTATTGCCAACGCGGCCGCTTCAATATCTAAGTTTTTAAACTTGTCGTTTTGCATTTTTCGCCTCATTAGGAGAAACGTTTTCCCGTTCTGCTTTGCTGTACAGCAGCAGTAAAACAATTAAACCATCATTAAGTTGATTAAAGTAAATAATCCGAGAGCCGCCACGTTTGCCACGCCCAGACCCTTGCCAACGTAGCTTACGAGTGCCATGACCACCTGGTATGACATCTCCCGCCATAGGATTCTTTGCTATCCAGTTGATAAAGTCATCATGTTCTTCAATACTCCAAATTTGCTTGACTTGGGACTGAAAAACTGAAGTTTCAGCAACTGTGTACACGATTAATTGTACATCAAAATAATTATGTACAGCTCCATCAGGCTTGCCCCCCCCCGTAACTACTGCGCGCCATCACTTCCCCGCCAGCAGATAATTTCACGGCGCAATACTTAAGCTCAGCGATTTTGCCAAAAGGGTCTAGCGCGGGGTTGGTGAGTTTGTTGGCGGCGGCCTCGTAATAGCAGAAGGGCACAAACACCGAACCGCGCGGCATTTTGTCGTCCACACGGGCGTAGAGAGAGATCTGCCTACGACGCGTGGCCAAGGTCATCACGCCACCCGCAGTGACCCCCGCGGCCTGCATGTCGGCGGGGTGGATGAGGACCACGGGCTCGGGCTCTAAGGCGTCCAAGACCGTGGCGCGACGGGTCATCGAGCCAGTGTGCCAATGCTCCAACTGACGGCCAGTGATGAGCACAAAAGGGTAGTCAGCATCGGGGCTTTCGGCAGGCGGGAGAATATCGGCAGGCACAAATTTGGCGCGACCAGAAGCAGTGGGGAAAGTCTCAGTGAAGACGATGGGCTGGCCCGGGTCGCCCTCTTTGGGGCAGGGATAAACCACCACCGAGTCACGCTCCAGACGCTCCCAGGTGATGCCGCCAATGCTGTCCATGCATTTGCGCATTTCATCGAACACTTCGCTCACGTGTTGATAACGCCAGTCCAAACCCAAACGCTTGGCCAGCTCGATGATAATGAAGAGGTCTTCACGCGCCTCGCCGGGTGGGGGCAAGGCTTTGCGGCCAAGTTGCACCATGCGGTCGGTATTGGTGAAGGTGCCGTCTTTTTCGGGGAAGGCCGAGGCAGGCAAGACCACATCGGCAAGGTAGGCCGTTTCGGTCAAGAAGATGTCTTGCACCACCAGCATGTCGAGCTTAGCGAGGGCCTCGCGAGCGTGGTTGGTGTCGGGGTCAGACATGGCGGGGTTTTCGCCCATCACATACATGCCCTTGATCTTGCCGTCGTACATGGCATCGACGATTTCCACCACAGTGAGCCCGGCTTTTTTGTCCAGCGGGGTGTTCCAGTAGGCTTCAAAGCGGGCATTGGCTTCGGGGTTGTCCACACGCTTGTAGTCGGGGAACATCATGGGGATCAAGCCTGAGTCAGAAGCACCCTGCACATTGTTTTGTCCGCGCAGTGGATGCAGCCCCGTGCCCGGGCGACCAATCTGCCCACTGGCAAGCACCAAGGCAATAAGACAACGGGCGTTGTCTGTCCCATGCACGTGTTGCGAAATGCCCATGCCCCAAAGAATCATCGAGCCCTTGGAAGTGGCGAAAGTGCGCGCCACTTCGCGTAAGGTGTGGGCCTCTATACCGCAAATGGGGGCCATGAGTTCGGGGGAGAATTTTTTAACGTTCTCACGCAATGCCTCATAGCCCAAGGTGCGGTCGCGAATGAAGGCTTCGTCCACCAAGCCTTCGTCCACAATGGTGTAGAGCATGGCATTTAACATGGCCACATCGGTGTCGGGCTTGAACTGCAAATGATGCGTGGCATGACGCGAGAGGTCGCTCTTGCGCGGGTCGGCGATGATGAGCTTGGCACCGTTTTTGGCGGCGTTTTTAAGCCAGGTGGCAGCCACCGGGTGATTGCTGGTGTGGTTGGCACCGATCAGGAAAATCACCTCGGCTTTGGCCACGTCATTGACTTGATTGGTCACCGCGCCCGAGCCTATGCCTTCGAGCAATGCCGCCACTGATGAGGCGTGGCACAGGCGAGTGCAATGGTCAACGTTGTTGGTGCCAAAGCCTACGCGCACGAGTTTTTGGAAGAGATAGGCCTCTTCGTTAGAGCCTTTGGCCGAGCCAAAACCCGCGAGGGCGCCGGGGCCTTTTTGCTCGCGGATTTTCTTCAAACCACCGCCAGCGAGCGCCAAGGCCTCTTCCCAAGTGGCTTCACGAAATACTTCTTGCCAACGATTCGGATCCATCGCCAAGGTGGGGTCTTTGGCCACACCGGTCTTGCGAATCAAAGGCTTGGTGAGGCGCTGGGGATGGTGGGCGTAGTCAAAACCATAACGCCCCTTCACACACAGGCGGCCTTGGTTGGCCGGGCCATCACGGCCGGTGACAAAGGCGATCTTGTCTTCACTGATGTGGTAAGTGAGCTGACAGCCCACGCCGCAAAATGGGCAGAGCGAATCCACTTTTTTATCAATGATTTTTTTGCCTGCGTCTTTGGCCGGCATGAGTGCCCCGGTCGGGCAGGCTTGCACACACTCGCCACAGGCCACACAGGTGGAGGCACCCATGGGGTCGGCCTGATCAAACACGATTTGCGCCTGTTCGCCACGCAAGGCCATGCCGATCACATCATTGACTTGCTCTTCGCGGCAGGCGCGCACACAGCGCGTGCATTGTATGCAGGCATCCAGATTAACGGCAATTGCCGGGTGAGACAAATCCGCCTTGGCTTGAGTGCGGGCTTCGAATCTCGGCAAACCCACTTGCATTTTATCGGCCCAA
>JBDKJU010000090.1:0-6797 GCA_039796435.1 Pseudomonadota bacterium
TGTTTTATTTTCGTCCTGCTTGATATGCGCGCTGACACACCACATCTACGGCCTCATTGCCACTTTAGCCCAAAAAGAAACTGGTTGAATGACCCCAATGGCCTTGTCTATCATGATGGTGTTTATCATATGTTTTATCAATACCATCCGGCGAATACGCAATGGGGACCAATGCATTGGGGGCATGCCAGCAGCACTAATTTAATTGATTGGCAGGAAGAGGAAGTGGCGTTGGCTCCAGATGGTAATTTGCTTATTTTTTCTGGCAGCGTCGTGATAGATGTGCATAACACTTCGGGCTTAGGGACAGAGCTGCAAGCACCTTGGGTTGCCTTGTTCACCCATCACGATATGAAGGCTGAGAAGGAGCAAACACACTTTGCCGAAACTCAAAGCTTAGCCTACAGCCTCGACCATGCAAAGACCTGGGTGAAATATCCGGGCAATCCTGTGCTGGGTAATCCTGGTGAACGTGATTTTCGTGACCCCAAGGTGTTTTGGCATGTGGCAACGCAACGCTGGGTGATGCTGCTGGCTGTTGGCGATCATGTTTCTTTTTACCACTCAACAGATTTGACTAAGTGGCGTAAAAGCGGAACCTTTGGTGCATTACGAGGTGCCCAAGGCGGGGTATGGGAATGCCCAGATTTGATTTCAATGGTGTGCGAAGACAAAGTATATTGGGCACTTTTGGTGAGCCTTAATCCGGGAGGGCCTGCACAGGGCTCTGGCACTCAATACTTCATTGGTGATTTTGATGGTAATAGTTTTAGTTCATCGCAGACCGCAGTGAAATGGCTGGATTATGGCCCCGATAATTATGCAGGGGTGACTTTTCATCAGGTCAAGGACAGGCATCTTATGATTGCCTGGATGAGTAATTGGCTATACGCGCAACTGTTGCCAACACACCCTTGGCGTGGCAGCATGACAGTGCCACGCGAGTTGCACTTACGTAAAGTAGTGCAGGGCACAGCTACAGAACTGTATTTGGCCTCACTCCCGGCGCGTGAGTTTTTGTCTGCCGGACAAGAAGTACAAAATATGGAAAGTGACGCGGCCTATCTTCTGTCCTTTCATATTGATACCGCGCATAGCTTTAGTTTGGGTTTGAGCAATGAGCTGGGGGAGTCCTTGCAACTTGGCTATGCGCATGAAAAACAGCAGTTTTTTATAGACAGGCGACAGGCGGGCGTGTCCCATTTCTCGGACAATTTTGCGAGTTTATACACTGCCCCAAGAGTCAGCCAAACAAGAATCTGCCCAATACAATTGTTGTTAGATAGATCTTCGCTAGAGTTTTTTGCCGACGAGGGTCTAAGCGTGCTCACGACCTTAATGTTTCCCTCTGCGCCGTTTAAGCGCTTGCAGTTACAGTGTGACGCCCCTGAAAAAATAGCATTACACATACGCTTACTCCGATCCTCTGAGGCAAACCCATCTGATTAGCGGCTCCTGCTGCTGTGCAGAGATATTGCTGCACTATACTTTTAGGTATAGGAGACTGATATGAAAACAATTCCGCTGTTGGCCTGTTTGCCTTTAGTGATTATCTCAGCCTGCAGCACCACCGTGCCCAGTGTGCCAGCTCGCACAGCCATGAAGTGTGATGAAGGTTTGAAAAGTTATCGCCCCGACACAAACACCAAAGTTCTGTTGGTTCGCCACATTAAAAAGGGTGAAAAAATCATGCTGGTGGATGCCGCTACCCCAGTTACGACGGCCGATGATATTTGCTTGGTCAAGTTACTAGTTGGGCCCGGGGCGACGCGAGAACCAGATAAGACAGCGCGATCTTATTCCGAGGGGATTGGCATAGAAGTGTGGCTGCCCAGTCATGCGCAGTGGAATGGCCGCATCCGTGATTATGGGGGCGGTGGATGGGTCGGGGGTGGACATCGTAACCTGGATAAATATGGCAGCAAAGTACCTGCCGTTATCAATGCCAATATGGGGTATGTGTCCGCCACTACTGACGCGGGCAATCCCCATTATCAAGATGGTTCATTTGCTTTTTTGTCCACGGGGGAGGTTAACACTGAATCCATGCGGGATTTCACCCACCGCAGCCTCGTGGAACAGGCGATGAAATCACGTGAGTTGGCGCAACTTTATTACGGCAAACCCCATAAATATGCTTATTTTGACGGGCATTCACAGGGAGGACGTCAGGCTCTGAAGCTGGCGCAAGACTATCCTGAACTTTATGATGGTTTTCTAGTGGCGCAAGCCGCAGTGAGTGTGACCCGTTTTGGTCTTGCAGGAATGTATACCCAGGTGGTGATGAAAACCGAGCTCGGTTTTAATGCGCTCGATAAAGACAAGACAGCTGCTTTGGCGAAAAAATTTGCCTTTGTTAATGCCCACGCCGTCTCGCGTTGCGACCGAGCCGGGCTGGGTTTTTTACTTGATCCTGCTGCTTGTGACTACAGCCCAAGCACAGACCCAGAGGCCTTGTGTGCAGGGGTGCACAGTGGAAATTTCAGTGGCGCGAATACCGACAAGAGCATTTGTCTTAGTGCCAAAGAAGCTGCCGTGATAGACAGGATTTGGTATGGTCCCAGCGTCGATGGGCAAGTCCGTGAGCAAACTGCAGCCGACCGCGATGGCGTGAATTTGGCCTCCAATCAACTGTGGTGGGCTTTTCATCGAGGTTCGCATATTGGCAGCATCAGTGGTGCCAGCGCAGACCAGTTGGCCATGGCGATGCAGGACGTGACCTACCTCACCAGCTTTGCCGCAGGTGGGCAAGCCAAGCTGCAAAACAACGCCAGCGCACTGCGCGATAGATGGAGCGAGCTCACTTATCAAAGCTATGCTGATGCATATCGTCTGGCCCATACGCGTGGATATTTCAAAGATTATGTCACCGACAAGGCTGACCTTAGCAAGCTGAAAAAATTAGGTCGCAAAATAATCATGCATAACGGCTTGGCTGAAGACGCTATCCCTGCTGCTGGCGCAGTGAATTACTATCAGCGCGTGCGTGCCGAGATGGGGGGAGATTTGGGGGTGCAGCAGTTTTTGCGTATGTACCAAATTCCGGGCATGGCGCACAGCTCACAAGGCCGCGCCTGGACTGTGAGTGGAAAAAACAACTCCGTTCCCATGCCCTTGATGCCGGGCAATAATAACCAGACACCTAGTCGGGAACAGGATCAGATGTTTACTGCTTTGGTGGACTGGGTAGAGAGGGGCATTGCCCCCGACGATATTCTCATTCGGTCGCGAGACAACACTTTGAGCTACCCTATTTGTGTGTACCCTAAAAAAATCACTTGGAGTGGCGGGCCTGTGTCTTCTGCACAAAGTTTTTCTTGCCGTTGAAGGGCAGAGCAATGAACATCACCATACTTGATGATTATTTCGATACCCTCCGGGGCTTGCCTTGTTTTCAGAAACTAACCGGGCACTCGGTGACTATCTGGAATGACCATCTGCAAGAAACCGAGGCATTGGCTGAGCGATTAAAAGACACTGAGGTATTGGTGCTCATTCGCGAGCGCACTAAGATCAGCGCAGAGTTGTTGGCGAAGTTACCCAAGCTTAAGTTGATTAGTCAGCGCAGTGTATATCCACACATTGATGTGGCGGCGTGCACTAGGCAGGGGGTGATCGTGTCTTCTAACATGCATGCAGACACACCTTCCTATGCGGCAGCGGAGCTGACCTGGGCATTGCTGTTGGCCGCCATGCGCGACTTACCTAAGCAAGTGCAAGCCTTTAAACAGGGGGTTTGGCAAACAGGGGTGGGCCATACAGTAAGAGGAAAAACCTTAGGAATATTTGGTTATGGGCGCATAGGCGAGGCTGTGGCTGAGTATGGCAAGGCTTTTGGAATGAATCTACTCATCTGGGCTAGCGAGGCCTCACGTGCACGCGCGGTGGCGGATGGCTATGAGACTGCTTTGAATAAGGACGATTTTTTTAGACGCTGTGATGTGTTGTCTTTGCATTTGCGTTTGAAAGACGGCACTAAGGGCATTGTGACAGCACAAGACCTTGCACTTATGAAACCCAGCGCTTTATTGATTAACACCAGCCGTGCACAGCTTATTGCGCCTGGTGCCTTGGTGCAGGCCCTACAGGCAGGTCGTCCGGGGATGGCGGCGGTGGATGTTTTTGAACAAGAACCACTGCGTGATCCTCACGATGCTCTGCTGTGTTTGCCTAATGCACTGTGCACTCCCCACATTGGCTACGTGACTGAAGAAGAATACGAGCTGCAGTTTAGTGATATTTTTGAGCAGATTTTGGCATTTGAGCAGGGCAGGCCTATCCATGTGGTTAAGCTCTGAACAGTGCAAGACAGCGCTTAGTAGGGGCTTTGGAGATTGTTACTAGAAAAGCATTCAAAAAATAGTGCACTGTCTGTTGGTGTAGTTCAACGTGGATCTTAGGTGTTGTTTAGACTTAAAACATGGTCTTAGGCTTGAGGAAGTCCATGCGATCCATAGACTTGACCTTAATTATTTTCTTCTCCAGGCCACGCTGTACGGTGAGTGGCACTTCAACACCAGCCTGGCCAAGAGCCCATATAGAGGTATACAAATCAGCGCGGCTATTTGGTGTTTTGTCGCCGACAGCTTGAATGATATCGCCGCGTGCCAGGCCAGATTTGTGGGCAGGGCTGTCGGGTGACACACGGGTGATGACCAGGGCGTTGTGCAGCAATTCGGTACTGATCCCTAGCCACGGTTTTGCCGCAAGCCCAGAGCGACCTGTTTCCTTCATCGTGGCCAAGATAGGACGAAGCAAATCTATTGGGACAAACATATTGCCCGCGATGCCACGATCATCGGTGGTGACATCGCGCATGAATAATGAGCCAACCCCAATCAGCTCACCATCCTCATCTACCAAAGCGCTGCCACCCCAGTTTTCTATGGGCGGCGCGGTGAATATGGCTGCTTCAATGAGGTATTCCCATGCGCCAGTGAACTGCCGACGATCAACGATGCGGGCGGCTTGCACCCCCTCACTGCCAAGCACCAGAACAGGGGTGTCCTTAGGCACCCCTCGGGCTCGCCCGAGATCGATGGGGCGAGCTTTCGACGGTGCGAGGAGTTTTACCAGACCAAAGCCGGTGCTGTGG
Organism: Pseudomonadota bacterium; assembly: GCA_039796435.1. Taxonomy (GTDB): domain Bacteria; phylum Pseudomonadota; class Gammaproteobacteria; order Burkholderiales; family Casimicrobiaceae; genus JBDKJU01. The sequence goes on from JBDKJU010000090.1 coordinate 5,096, forward strand.
TCATAGGCGGCAGCGATGCCAGGCAGTTTTTTACCATGTATATCTGTGACGCTGATTTTGTCAGCCTCCAGTATTAGGTAACCAATGGTCAACACCCAATTAGTGGCGATCAATACACCATTGCCTTTGCGCTCCGTTCCTAGCGTATTGGCACTGCGGGCGTCGGGAACCGTCTCTATGTCAAGCACCACAAGTGCTTCAGTGGCTGTCTGCCATTTTCTCTCACCCCCGCTGTCTGGCTTTTCCGTGGTGAGCGTTTGTGCGGACACGATAGCTGTCAATGACCACAGAGCAAATAAGTCGAGTAGGCGCCTAAGAAAATTCTGTATTTGAAGATTCGACTTTTTCATTTTGGGCTTTCTTTATGGTGCCAATACCTTAATCTTTTTTTTGAAATTGTCAATCACTGAGTCGGTTTCAGTTGTTCATCATTTTTTGCAGGCGACGATTGAGCTCATCTTCGTCAACGTCTTCGATATGGGTGGCGAGTGTCCAGTGATAGCCAAAAGGATCGACCACAGTACCTGAGCGATCGCCATAAAAGTGGTTTTCCAGTGGTCTTGTCAGCTTGGCCCCAGCGGCCACAGCACGTGCGATTGCCGCATCCGCGTCGGCCACGTAGATCATGAAAAACACACTACTTCCACCCAGCGCGTCGGGTGAACGCAGGTCAGGGGCAACAGACTCATCAGACATCATGAGGTGGGAGTTGCCGATGATGATTTCGGCGTGTCCTACCGCTGACCCCATGTCTATCTGCAATTTTTTTGTCGCACCAAAGGCTTGCTCATAAAAAGCGATTGCCGCTTTGCAGTCAAGGTAAATGGCGTAGGGTGTTAGGCTGTGATAGCCTGCGGGGGTAAAAGGGATGTTCATGCATCAGACTCCTCGGGCAAAGCATCAATATACAGCCATTGTCGGTTGACTTTAAGAAAACGGCTTTTTTCTTGCATCATTTCGGCCTTGCCATTGACTTTATAGTAAGCACGAAATTCAACAATACCGGCATTGTCTGACTCGGCATGTTCCAAAACATCTAAACCCACCCATTGCAGTGGCTCAAGACTTAAATTTTCAGGCGCCGTGCCAGGGTGCCAAGTATTGATGAGGTACTCCAAAAGGCCTTGGGCTTTTTCGGTGTTGGCTTGTCTTAAATATCGCCCTTGTGCCAAGGCATAGGCAGAGTAACGTGAACGCATCAGTAACTCAGCATTTTCCGCAGGCTGGCCTGCATGGTAACGGCCACAGCACAGCGCATAATCTTGCGGCACATCTTCACGTGCACGGCAGGGACAAGAAAACTGCTCTTTAATTTTGGACACTTTGTCTCAATATCTCAGTACTGACATTGCGTGTTGGATCGGGGTGCCAACCTGGAGGTTTGTATAAAAAGCGCAATTTGTCCCCCCAGCGCGGGGTCTGCCACACATCACGCAATAAACCAGCCCAAGGCTGAAAAGCAATCAGCAGTGGATTATGTGAGTTTATCGCTTGTACCCAGCCGTAGCGAATTTTGGATACCTCATTTTCAGGAATGTAGGTGCCAAACAGACGATCAAAAATCACCAGCACACCACCATAATTTGCATCCAAATACTCAGTGTTGGCCGCGTGGTGGACGCGGTGGGCAGAAGGGGTGTTGAATATGCCTTCTAGAATACCCAGCTTGGGAATCCAATCGGCATGAATCCAGAATTGGTAG
>JBDKJU010000091.1:0-4953 GCA_039796435.1 Pseudomonadota bacterium
TTCAAATAGGACTTCAAATAAGCTCAAGCAGGCTGTCGAGCCCTTCATCAAACGATGATTGGCATGTCGTCATAGTTTCACTGAAGAGGTAATTGCCTTTTGCGTTTTTTGGCTTGCTTGAATCTGATATTTTTGCTACATTGGGACATTGCATTGAAATCGCCTCATCGATATCAATGTGTCACTTAGCCAATAAGAAAAAGGTTTGATATGCAAAATACACAATCACTCAAGCGATTGAGCCGAATGAAGCGAGTGATCGCCCCCATCGTGGCAGTGGTGACACTGGGTTTGGTCCCAATGTCTTATGCTCAAGTGGTGATCGGCGCGGGCTCAACTTGGTCGGGTGGTAACGCCATCATCGACTGGGGTTGTGATGATGTCACCGTCAACGGCACCCTGGACATCCAAGCCGCCACCACTGCCAACGCCGATTCGGTGTTAATCAACGGTAGCGGCGTGCTCAATGGTGGCAGTGGCACCTTGGGGCTCACTGGTGATTTCACCAACATGGGGGTGTTTAATAAAAACACTGGCAAGATCGCCATCACTGATGGCTGCGCCAATCTCAGCTCCACCATCGCGGGCAGTCAAAATTTTGCCGCACTCTCTGTGACCACCAGCACTGGCAAGCAGCTGAATTTCACCGCCGGCTCAACTACCACGGTTTCCCCCGGCCAACTAACACTTGCAGGAGCAGCAGGCAATTTATTGACGATCCGTTCCACAACCCCAGGCAGCCCCGCTTTTATACATCTCACCGGCACGCAAAACATTCACCATGTTGACGTTGCCGATAACACCGCCACCAGTTTGCAACTGGCCCCGGGCGTGCCGAGTTTGAGCAACTCGGTCAACAGTGGCAATGTACTGAACTGGTTTGATGTCATGTTGCGTGTTCCGACCCTTTCAGGCTTCGGCCTCATGTTCTTAGTTCTGGGCTTAGCCGTGGTCGCGGCTCAACGCCGCAAAGCCCGTCTCTAACCCTTTTACTGTCAAGGTCACACATGCATCTCCCACGTCATCACACACTAGTCATTGGCTTACTCTTGCTCATCAGCAGTGTTGTTTCACGGGCGCAATTGGCTTCAGAGCAAGCATTGCCTGCGCTTGCCAAGTCTAGCGCCACCACTAATCCAACAGGGCCAGCCTCCGCGGCGCGCATCGTCAGTAACGACACTGCCATGGCCAAACGCAGTGCTGCTACTCCTGCTGTTGCTGTTGCTGCAAGCACCGCAAATTCTGCAGTCGGAGTGGCTAAGGAACTGTCGCTTACCAGCCTTCCTTCGGCACAGCTCTCACCACTAGTGGCGCAAACTAATCTCGTTAAAAATACCCAAAGCCAATAAATAAATAAAGCGTTCCCCTCTCTTGTTAATGACCATTTTAAAAAAGGACTAACCCAATGATTCGTCGCCCTCATGCCCGCCTATTGGCCAGCACGCTTTTACTCTCCCCTCTGACGATCGCAACAGCCTTCGCGGCCGATGTGGTGGTAGCACCAGCCACTGCCAGCAGCTTTGTGGTTAAAGATGCCTCTGCCGCAACAGACCGCCTGCGCGTCACCGAGGCCGGGGTGGTATCGATGCCCTCGGTACCCACTGCCACGGCCCAAGCAATGGCTCTGTGCACCAGCGTCACGGGGGTGGTGGGGCCTTGCTCGGCCAACGCCGGGTTCACCCTGCCTTATGCGGGGACCTCGGCAGTGCCCGGGTTTTTATTCAGTGTCATTCACACCGGTGCCGCTAATGGCGACATCCCGATTCGCGGCTTTCGTGGCAGCAGCACCTTGACCCCGTCCTCTTCTGCAGGCATCTTGGGCGAAAACAGCAGCGGCTCTGGTGTGCTCGGTTTGTCTGATAGCGGCGCTGGTATTTTTGGGCGAAGCAAATCGGGTAATGCCGGCGTATTTTCGAATACCTCTGCCACTAGCACGGCCCATGTTGTTTCTATTGACTCGAATGGCCTCGGTTATGGCTTGAATGTGTTGCTAAGCAACCCCAGCAATGGCGCACGCGGGATTTTTGTTGATCAGCAAGGTGTGGGCCCAGGTATTTTCGCTATCTCGGCTGGTGGTAACGCAGTGCAAGGCCTCTCTCAAACCACATCAGCTGCGGCTGTGCTCGGTGACAATACCTCTGGTGAGGTGATTGTCGGCCGCGGCAGCAGCGGCGGCCCTGGTGTGGGTGCAGTCGTGGGCCGTCAAGATGGTCAGGGAGGCTATGGTGTGCGCGGTTTTGTGACCCATACCAACGTCCCATCAGGTGGTGCGGGTGTTTCGGTTGGTGTGCTTGGTCAGGCCGGCATCTCTGGCGGCATCAACAGCATTGCCGGTAAGTTTGAAAACGTCAATGCTGCCAATACAGTCTATGTGCTGGAGTCCGCAGGTAACGGCACTGGCGCGGGCTTGCTCGTGAGAAACACCAATGCAGCAGCCACGGATATGGCTATCTTTACTAAGGGCGCAGCAAATGTGGCCCGCATCGACAGCACTGGCAAGGGATTTTTTAATGGCGGCACCCAAACGGGCGGTGCGGACGTGGCTGAGTTGATCCCGCATGTGGGCGTGCTGCCCGTGCCCGGTGACGTGGTCATGATCGATGCGGACAATCCCATGCACTACCGTGTGGCCAATGAAGCCAACAGCGCCGCGGTGGCGGGTGTGATTACCACCAAGCCTGGGGTGCTGATGAACGCCGGGGTGGAAAATGTCGGCGATGCACCAGCTTTGGCATTGGTCGGTCGCGTGCCAGTAAAAGTCACGGATGAAGGTGGTGCCATTCGTGCCGGTGATCTCTTGGTCTCTGCCAGCACGGCAGGCCACGCCATGAAAGCCCCGGCACAGCCAACCTTGGGAAGTGTGATTGGTAAGGCATTGCAACCCCATCACACCGGCAGTGGTGTAGTGGAGATGTTGGTGATGTTGCGTTAAGCTCGGCTTAATTTTTAATGCAAAAAAATGGCTCACTTCGAGCCATTTTTTATGACTGTCAATGCCTGCACGGTGCAGCTGCATGTGTGTCTGTGTCTATGTTTGTGAGTGTGAGTGGGTGGGCAGGTCACACATAATCAACGATGACAAATAATTACTAGAGAAAATATTGCACTAAGTTGCTGTGGATGTCACTCAAGTAAAGGTCAGAAATCAGTTTCGCAATGGCCCCGATCTAAATACTGTACCGAACCTGGTATCACGGCTGAAACGGTAGCGACGATAATCAAAGAGGCAATAGCAAATGGGCAGTAATGTTACGCATAACAAGTCGCGCATGGCTGTCACTGCGCTCGTTGGGAAACATCAGTCGGCGCATACTTTGTGGTGATGTGCCCGGCAAGCTGTTCAGGGAAAACGAGCACCAATTTAAACATACAGGGGTATGGGGCGACAGGGTCAAGATTGGTTGGGGTAAAGTTGGGGTACTGTTCAATGCAATATTCCTTCGAACGTGATGGACTAAAAAAAGGCCCCGACACTGTTGCTGAAGTTCATAGCGCCATGTTTAATACAACAACTCCTTACTCACTGGCCAGCAGTCGTGTTAACGTAAGATAGAGGCTTATGTCCGCGCACCACGACCACGGTTTTAGCCATTCACAAGTCACCAGCCCGCGCTACCGACGGGTTTTGTGGGTGGCCTTATTGCTTAACTTTGCAATGTTTTTTGTTGAGATTATTGGCGGGCTCAGGTCGGGCTCGGTGTCGCTGTTTGCTGATTCTTTGGATTTTGCGGCGGACGCAGCCAACTATGGCTTGTCGCTGGCGGTGCTGTCAATGGGGGCACTTTGGCAGACGCGTGCGGCACAGATTAAAGCGCTGACCATGATGGTATTTGGTCTATTGATTTTGTTGAAAACTTTTTGGTCGATCAAGTTGGGAGCACCGCCCGAGTCTGTGACCATGGGGGCGATTGCAGTGTTGGCATTTGTGGTGAATTTTGCCGTGGCCTTCATGCTCTATGCTTTCCGTGAGGGCAATGCCAATATGCGTTCGGTGTGGTTGTGCAGTCGCAACGACGCGATTGGTAATGTGGCTGTGTTGTTGGCTGCGGTGGGGGTGTTTGGCACGCACACTATTTGGCCAGATATTTTGGTGGCCGTGGGCATGGCGGGGTTGGCGCTTCACTCGGGATGGGCAGTGTGGCGACAGGCGGGCAGGGAGATGCACACCGCTGCTTGTGGTGAACACGCGCATTAGCCTTGGCGGCTTGTCGCACAAAGAAGGAATAAATCAAAAGCAAGACTCTCTAGCTGCCAACAGTGAAGCTCATGTTGTCTATCAAACGGGTCTTGCCCAGGCGGGCTGCGGCGAGCACCACACGCTCTTGCGACGGCTCTGCGTCGCTCAGGTCGTGCGCGCGACGCACGTTCACATAATCGACCTTCCAGCCGTGGGTGTTTAATTCGGCTGTGGCTTCTGCTGCTGTCATGTGGCCTGCGCAGATTTGTCGTAACAGCTGGTTTAAGCGCACAGCTTCTTGTCGCTCAGCGTCACTCAAGTAGGCGTTACGCGAGGACAAAGCCAAGCCATCGGTGGCGCGCTCCGTGGGGTAGGCGATGATTTCAATGGGCATGGCGAACTGGCGCACCATGTTTTTAATCACCATGAGTTGCTGAAAATCTTTTTGTCCAAAAATGGCTACTTGTGGTTGCACACACTGAAACAGCTTCATCACCACAGTGGCCACACCGACAAAAAATCCGGGCCTAAACTCGCCTTCGAGAATATCGGCGAGTTCTTTGGGGGGGTGCACTTTGAAGCCCTGTGGTTCGGGGTAAAGGTCTTGCTCCAATGGGGCAAAGAGCACGTCGCATCCGGCCGCTTCGAGCTTGTCGCAGTCGGTGGCAAAGGTGCGCGGGTAGCTGTCAAAATCTTCGTGCGGCAGGAACTGCAGACGATTGACAAAGATGCTGGTGACTACGGTGTCCACCGTGCCCAATGATTTGTGCCGATTG
>JBDKJU010000092.1:0-5588 GCA_039796435.1 Pseudomonadota bacterium
AAATTAAAGCGCTGCCTTCTATGCAAGTGACGCAGTGGCCTCCCACCCACACCCTGCCCTCATCTTCGCCATCTTTTAACAAATACACCTCACCGGCGCGTTTCAGTACGGCACCTTGACGTGCCAAATACTGCCCGGGCAAATGCCCTGCGGCCATCAGCCACTGCGCCAGCGAGGCATTTAAGCTGCCGGTCACCGGATCTTCGTCCACCCCAATGCCGGGGGCGAAGGCGCGCACTTCCACCTCGATGCCCGCAGCAGCATGTCGCGCCTTGTGCTGGCCAAGCACCCCCACATGCAGACCAGCTTGTTTGAGCAAGGCCATGTCCGGCCTTAGAGCCAGCACCGTGGCGGCACTGTCCAGCAACAAAGCATGCCACAGCGGACCGTTGTTTAAAGACTGGTGTGCCAACACCTGCGTGGGCGAGAGTCCGAGGGCTTGCACGATAACGGCCAAATGGTCTGCCTGCACCGGGGTTTGCTTGAGCGCTGGGGCGGCAAAAGCCAGCCTACCCTCACGCTTGGCTATATCGACCAGCCCCACTGCACACTCTTGTCTGATCAGGGCAGCTTTGGGCCGTCCGCCCGCCGCCAGCCAGGCATGGCAAGTGCCCAATGTCGGGTGCCCGGCAAAGGGCAGCTCGCCATTAGGAGTGAAAATGCGCACACGATAATCTGCCTGCGGCGCGGTGGGCGGAAGAATAAAGGTGGTCTCCGACAGATTGGTCCAACGCGCAAAGCCTTGCATTTGCGCCTCGCTTAGGCCCTCGGCATCTAACACCACGGCCAAGGCATTGCCCAAATAAGGCACGGCGGTGAACACATCGACCTGAACAAAACGGCGTACTCGCATATCACTCAGGCTGTATGCCGACTTTTTTGACCAGCTTGGCAAAACGTTCCATCTCGCTGCGGAAATTTTTTGCTGCCTGTTCTGGGGTAGAAATAGTAATCACATTGCCCCCTTTGCCCATGGTCTCTTTCACTGCCGCATCATTGAAGGCGGCGGTGATGGCATCGTGGGCTTTTTTCACATTGGCCGCGCTCATGCCTTTGGGGCCGAGAAAACCGAACCAGGCATCAACGGAATAGCCCGTCAAGCCCTGCTCGACAAAGGTGGGGACATCTGGCAAGGCCGCCGAACGTTTGTCACCAGTCATGCCGATGGCGCGCAGCGTGCCTGCCTTTAAGTGCCCTGCCACACTAGGCAAAGCCAGCACCCCAAATTCAATCTGCCCGCCCAATAAATCAGTGACCATTGGCCCCACGCCTTTGTAAGGGATGTGTTTGGCCTTGACATTGGCTTCGTCCAAAAACATCTCGGCTGCCAAATGCAAAATTGTGCCCGTGCCACCCGAGCCAAAGTTATAACCATCGGGTTTGGCCTTAAGCGCGGCGATCAAGCCGGCGCTGTTGCTCACGGGCAATTTGTTTGGATTCACTACCAGCACCATGGGGGTGCTGCCCAAGGTGGCAATGGCGGTGAAATCACCAGGCATGTCAAAGGGCAAATTTTTAATCACGCTTGGAAAAATCACCACATTGTTCGACACCAGAGACAAAGTGTTGCCATCGGGTGCGGCCTTGGACAGAGTAGTTAAACCAATCACCCCACTGGCGCCTGCTTGATTCTCCACCACCACATTGGCACCTACCGCTTTGCCATAGGCAGGGGCGGCTGCCCGCGCGATGGAGTCCACGCCCGAGCCGGTGGCGTTGGGCAACACAAAGCGCACTGGACTTTGCGCCAGACTGATGCCTGCTAACAAACACAAGCTTATAAATAATTTCATTTAGGGTCTCCAAGATAAACTTTTAAAAACCAAATTTTAATTCGCTTGAAAACACTCTATCTCTGCCAATCTCCTGCCCACTTAAGAGCGCAACTGGCTCGCGGGGCTGACACCTTGCCCATGCAACAGCAAGTGCAGGCTTTGCCGCTGCGCGACGACGTCTCCACTGATGAAATCACTCCGGTGGCCATCCTGAGCTACTATGATGCCCGATTAGGTGATTACGCCCACACCGGTCTGCGTTGTGAGGGCATCAACCCAATCGGAGTCGGCACCTTACGGCAAAGCGGGGTCAGCATCTTGGTGGCGGGTCACCGTTATGGCAAAGGCTCCTCGCGTGAACACAGCCCCACCGCTGAGCGTCTGGCCGGCATACGCCTGGTATTTGCCAAGAGCTTCGAACGCATCTACCGTCAGAACGCCGACAATATCGGCCTCTACACCTCATGCAATTTCGACTTACTGCAACGCATCGAAGCTGGTGAGTTGACGGATTTCACGCAAGTCATTCCTATCCTTCTCGAAGAACGCGCGACTGAGAATGCGCTGGCTGCGCATATTTTGGGTGCAGGAGGCCTGCTGATATGGGGACAAGACCACCTCAGGCACTGTGCGCCACTTGCGCAAACCTCGACGCGTTCCCTCACCTTATGTGAAAAAATCCTGCAACACCACGCCTTAGCCGTGCCCGGCATGAAAAGCAGCGGAGCCGTGGGCGAAGGGATTTTCGTCAAGGCTGATTGGCGCTTCATTCATGAGTACTACACCGGCATGGCCGACACTTTGTTGCACACGCATCTGGGCCACTCATTCACGCTCAAGCATGCCGAGCAGGTAGTGGTGTTCGAAGACCACAGCTCTTACTTGGACGAGAGTCCGGCACATGTGGCCAACGGCCTCATTCCGCAAATGCGCGCCATGCAGCAAGCACAGCGTGATTTTGTCGCACGCCATGGGCTGCGCCTGCACCGCACACCAAGCGAGGCAGAAGCGCCCAACCAAGCCATCGCAGGCATCTCCCACGCCGTCATGCTGGAGTGCTATGCCTTGCCTGGGCAAGTGGTGGTGGGCACTGATTCACACACGCCCCACAGTGGCGCCCTTGGTTGTCTGGCCTTTGGCGTGGGCACCACCGACATGGCCAATGCCTTGGTCACTGGTGCGGTGCGCACCACTTGGCCAGAGAGCATCAAGGTGAACTTAAGCGGCACTCTGCCGGTGGGGGTAAGCAGCAAGGACCTGGTCTTGCACTTGCTCGCCCTGCCATTCATTCGCGCAGGCGGGGGCATTGGCAAGGTGTTTGAATTCACTGGCCCCGCCATTGCTGCCTTGTCCATAGACGCCCGTGCCACCTTGACCAATATGTGCGCCGAACTGGGCGGCTTGACTGGCATCGTCGCCCCTGATGACACCACCAAACGCTTTTTAGAGGAGCGCCGTGGCATCCGCATCGACACGCGAGACTGGGCCTGGATGCACAGCGACCCCGATGCCTCCTACGCCCATCAACTTGAGGTTGATCTCACCCAGCTCACTCCCATGGTGGCCCGCCCGGGCGACCCCGGCAATGGGTTGCCCTTGGCCACACTCGCCGACAAAGTCAGCATCGATATTGCTTACGGCGGCTCATGCACAGCAGGCAAACGCGATGACTTCGATGCCTACCATGCGGTGCTCGCCTGGGGGCTGGCGCATGGCCTGCGCCCCCCGCCACGAGTAGCGGTGTATTTGCAATACGGTACGACTTTAGTACGCGACTATGCCATCGCCCAAGGCTATGATGCAACTTTCCGCGCGCTTGGCGTGCGCATGTTGCAACCCTCTTGTGGTGCTTGCGCCAACTGTGGCCCGGGCTCCTCAACTCAGGCACAACAAGTTACTGTGAGTGCGATCAACCGCAATTTTCCGGGTCGTTCCGGCCCCGGACAGGTGTGGTTGGCCAGCCCAGAAACCGTGATGGCCAGTGCCTTGGCAGGAGAGCTGTGCTCGTTTGCACAATTGCAAGCGCGCTATACATGATGGTGATGATGGCGGTGGTGGTGTGTGCACAATGCGCAGTGCGCCGCGCGCATAAATACCGCCACGAATTGCCAAACTACACAGGGTCCATAAACCCGGCACGCCGGTAGGTGAGCACCAGGCTATCGCGGTAAGAAAGCGCGGCGGTGGCCTTGATCACCGTGGTTTCGTGAATCACCCGCACATCATCGAGCAGCATCAACTCATTGGGCATCAGACAATGCGTCGCCAAGAGCGTTTTATCAGGCGTCAAAATGGTGGTCACCCCGCCTTCAATACCGACCCGGTCTAAGAGCAGCAAGGCCACATAATCAACGCCATCACGGTGTGCCCCTTCGGGTGTGGGTTTGCCCACGCCGTGGCTAGGGTCGATGCGAAACTGATGGGCCTCGATAAACCATTTAGTCTCTGCACTTTGGCCACTGGCGGCATTGAACACCAAACCCAGGGCTGTGGTCAAGGCGCGAAAAGCTCTATGCAGGAGCACGCCGTGTTCTATCTCGCTAAAGGCGCGCAACATCCCGCCGTGCATAGCGTTGTAACTGGTGGGTTGCCAATGTGGCCGATAAGGCACCAATGTCAAGTGCTGGCCCTGCTGCGTCAGCGAAGCATGTCGGCGCGCGCGGTAGCGCCCACCATCAGCAAGGTAAGGGTCTAGCGGCAGGTCGTGCCAAGTGCGCTTAAGCTCTGCGCTATCATCACGACTCATGCCACCCTTGAAACCGTCGAGAGTGGTGAAGGCGTATCCTGCCTGTGCCAGCTGCGCTGCCAGGTTTAATTCATCAAGTGGGTTCAAATGAGTTGTCAACTGTCTGTCAATGTCAATCGCATCGCCTTGTTGCGCAACAGCCGCCACATTGGCCTGCCTGATTTAATGCGCTGCGTACCCCTCATTGTAGGGGCAGGCGCACGCGGCATCACCGTGCACCCACGCCCCGATGCCCGCCACATCACTGGCGAAGACGTGGCGAAGATTGCGGCCTACTTGCGCGACCTACCCAAACTTGAATTCAACATCGAAGGCAACCCCGAGCATAACCTCATGCCTCTGCTCGCCAGCGCACGCCCCGAACAAGCCACCTTTGTGCCCGACAGCGTCGGCCAAGCCACCTCTGATCATGGCTACAGTGTCGAAGGCGTCAAACGCATCACCCCCTTGATCCACGCCGCCAAACAAAGCGCGCGCCGCGTCAGTATCTTTGTCGACCCCGATCTGGCGGTGATTGACGCGGTGAAAAAAGCCGGTGCTGACCGCATTGAGCTCTACACCGAAGCCTATGCGGTGGCAGCAAAAGAGCGCAATGATGATGCACTTGCTCAGGTACTAGCTCGCTACATCGAAGCCGCTGCCCATGCGCGCAGCATTGGCCTCGGAGTCAACGCCGGGCATGACTTGAATCTCGACAATCTGGCGCAGTTCATCGCTCTGGTCAAGCCCGATGAAGTCTCCATTGGCCACGCCCTGATCTGCGATGCCCTCATCGATGGCCTTGAACAAACAGTAAAAAAATACCTCAAGCTATGCTCGCTTTAACTCTGGGCGATCCTGCCGGCATCGGCCCGGAAATAGTCAGTAAAGCGCTCGCGCAAAGGCGCGATGATGATATGCCCATCTGCCTGTTTACCCACAAGAGCCTATGGACAGCGCCTGCAACACTCAGTCGCAGCGTGCGGGTAAATTACCTGCCGGAGCAAGATTTCAGCGGGCTCTGTCCCGGTGTGGCCAGCGCCGCTGCTGGGCGTGCCGCCTTGGCCAGTTTGGAAGCCGCCGCACAG
>JBDKJU010000093.1:0-3149 GCA_039796435.1 Pseudomonadota bacterium
TGTGGTCGTTTAATTTTTACTCGCATTTTTGGTCACATTTCTTGGCCACGTTTTTTGCGCATCACAGATTGATGGTTTTTTTATTTTTTTAATTTTCCCAGATTACAGGAAATTGTATGTCACTCACCGCCGCTCAAAAAGCGCCCGTCGTTGCCGCCCATGCGCGCAGCAAAAATGATACCGGCTCTCCCGAAGTGCAAGTTGCGCTTCTTACCGCCCGCATCAATGGTCTCACCCCCCATTTCAAAGCCAATGCCAAAGACAACCACTCACGTCGCGGCCTGTTGCGCATGGTCAGTCAGCGTCGTCGTTTGCTTGACTATTTGAAGGGCAAGTCGCCCGAGCGTTACGTGGCCTTGATTGAAAAATTAGGCTTACGCAAGTAAGCATAGCCAGAGGGTCGCAGCTTGCGGCCCTTTTTTGTTTTGTTGTTGTGAAACTGTGGGGTCGCTAGAAACAACGATGGTTGTGGCTCCCAGCATTGTTAATGTAGAGAGAAAGAAAAACGATGTTTCAAAAAGTAAGCAAAAGTATTCAATATGGGGCGCACAAGCTCACCTTAGAGACAGGTGAAATGGCGCGTCAGTCTGACGGTGCCGTGCTCGTGAGCTACGATGACACCGTGGTGTTGGTCACCTGCGTGGCTTCCAAATCGGTCAAGCCCGGGCAAGATTTTTTCCCCTTGACCGTTGACTATCAGGAAAAAGTCTATGCCGCAGGCAAGATCCCCGGTGGTTTTTTTAAACGCGAAGGCCGCCCCAGCGAAAAAGAAACCCTGACCTCGCGCCTCATCGATCGCCCTTTGCGCCCGCTGTTTCCCGAGGGTTTTTACAACGAAGTGCAGATCGTCGCCACCGTGGTCTCGGTGAACCCAGAGATTGACGCCGACATTCCTGCCATCATTGGTGCCTCGGCCGCAGTGGCCTTGGCCGGTGTGCCATTTGCATCCCCCATCGGCGCCGCCCGTGTGGGTTACGCCAATGGCCAGTACATTTTGAACCCCACTGCCAGCCAGGTGAAAACCTCGCAAATGGACCTCGTGGTGTCGGCTACCGAGGCAGCCGTGCTCATGGTTGAATCGGAAGCACAAGAGCTGCCAGAAGAGGTGATGCTCGGTGCCGTGGTGTTTGGTCATGAGGCACAAAAGGCCGTGATCGACATGATTAACGACCTCGTGGAAGAAGCCGGCAAGCCTTTGTGGGATTGGCAAGCACCTGCGGTCAATGCTGCATTGACCGAGCAAATCCAAGCTTTTGCGCAGACAGATCTGAACGATGCCTTTGCTACCCGTCAAAAACAGGCACGTTCGCAAAAACTTAAAGAAATCAATAAAAAAGTCAGCGAGCAATTTATTCCTGCTGATGCCGATACCGCTTTTGCCAATGAAGTGAAAGACACTTTATTCAAGCTCGAAGCCAGCACGGTGCGCGAGCAGATCTTGCGCGGCGAGCCACGCATTGATGGCCGTGATACCCGCACGGTGCGCCCCATCGCGATTCGTAACGGGGTATTGCCGCGCACCCACGGCTCTTCCTTGTTCACCCGTGGTGAAACTCAGGCCTTGGTGGTGGCTACCTTGGGCACCGCCAAAGACGAGCAAATTATCGACGCCCTGGGTGGTGAGTACAAAGACCGTTTCATGTTGCACTACAACATGCCTCCATTTGCCACGGGTGAAACCGGTCGCGTGGGCAGCCCCAAGCGCCGCGAAATCGGGCACGGGCGTTTGGCCAAACGTGCGCTGATTGCGGTGTTGCCGCCCGCTGCCGAGTTTGCGTACACCATGCGCGTGGTGTCCGAGATCATTGAGTCAAATGGTTCCTCCTCCATGGCATCGGTGTGCGGTGGCTCGCTTGCCTTGATGGATGCGGGCGTGCCACTTAAGGCGCCAGTAGCGGGCATCGCCATGGGCCTCATCAAAGAGGGCAACCGCTTTGCGGTGCTGACTGATATTTTGGGTGATGAAGACCATCTGGGCGACATGGACTTTAAAGTGGCAGGCACAGACCGTGGCATCACCGCCTTGCAAATGGACATCAAAATTCAGGGCATCACCAAAGAAATCATGGCGGTGGCGCTGACGCAAGCGCGTGAAGGCCGTTTGCATATTCTTGGCCTGATGCACGAAGCCATGCCGCATGCGCGCACCGAGCTGTCCGCGCATGCACCGCGCATGCAGACATTCAAGATCAATCCCGAAAAGATTCGTGATGTGATCGGCAAGGGTGGCGCGGTGATCCGTGCCCTCACGGAAGAGACGCGCACCAGCATCGATATCAACGATGATGGCATGGTCACCATTGCCAGCGCCAGTTTGGAAGATTTGGCGGAGTGTCGCCGTCGCATCGAGGCCATCACGGCCGAGATTGAAATTGGCAAAATTTATGAGGCTCCAGTCGCCCGCATTATCGATGGCATTGGTGCTGTGGTGCAGGTGTTGCCAGGTCAAGACGGTCTGGTGCACATCTCGCAAATTGCCAATGAGCGTGTCAATAACATCAAAGACTATCTCAAAGAAGGTCAAGTGGTGCGCGTCAAAGCGCTGGAGATCGACGATAAAGGTCGTGTCAAACTGTCGATGAAGGTGCTCTTGCCCAAGCCTGAGTCTGCTGCTCCCGCTGCTGAGTAAAAGCCACTTATTCTGAGCGTATCGCTTAGGACTTGCGTGCTGACAAGCCACCCAAGCACCACTTGGGTGGCTTTTTATTTAACTGACAACATTACACACCACACCCGCGGCAGTGACTGCTTGCAAGAGTCTGCTGTTAAAGCGGACCACGCGTGCCTGAACTCGAACAGCAAGTTCTAAGTTGCAAGCATCATAGACAGTTAAACCATAAATCCTTGCCAGTGACATCACTTCTTCGATCTTTTGTTGTGGCCATATGGGGTCTGTTTGAATCTTCAAAACGTGCAACTGCGTTCGAAATAAGTTGCTTAGCGCCAGCGTGGTCACTCATCTGCGCTCCTCTTCGATTAACTCCTTAATGTCAAATCGCGCAGGAAGTTGAATACGAGGAAAGTTTAACGATGCTTTTATGGCCTCTTTTTTTCTTGTTAAACAAAAAAACCACCCAAGTCCAACTTGGGTGGTTTTTTAGAGACAGAAGAGTAAGCGATTATGCAGCAGGTTTGCCCATGCCGTGGCG
>JBDKJU010000094.1:0-3114 GCA_039796435.1 Pseudomonadota bacterium
TGACTCGCTCCTTCAGCAGACGCGAGTAAATATCAAAGGCCCGTTCACCACGACCACTCTGTTCGATCACCATGGGCACCATGCCCAAATTTTGTGGTGGAACAAGCAAACCTGAATGTGGGTTCAGTGTGGCAGTGGGGGTAGTGAACATGGGTATATCTCCAAAAAAGATGTGGAGGATATAAGGTCTATCCTCCAAATATCAAGCGTCGATTAAGCCTGTGCCGCCATGAGCTCGGTAAAGCTCAGATTTTTATCCACCACTTTGGCGTTTTTGATGACCCAGTCCACCACATTGCTCTCAAGGGCAATAGCCTCAAACTCTGCCAAACGGCTGGGGTCTTGGTAGTACCAATTCACTACCTGATCGGGTTGCTCATAAGTGGAGGCCGCATCACTTAGAAACTGCTTCACTTGCTCAGGCTTGGCCTGCAGATCATTGGCACGCACGATCTCGCCCACAATAAGACCAAGCTTGACACGGTCGGCAGCCGCAGTTTCGAACATCGTGGGGGTGATCTCCATTTTGGCTGGGTCCATGCCACGATTGCCCATGTCTTTGTAGGCCTCTTCTGCCATGCGCATGGACTCGCTTTGCACCAAGGCTTTGGGCAGGCTCACCGTCACGGCATTCTTCAGACCACCCAATACCTGTTCACGCGTGTAGTTAAACACGCGACGCTTGAGTTCAAGATTGAGGTTCTGGCCCACTTCTTTGCGCAACTGAGCGACATCACCACTTGGCACGCCAAAGGACTTGGCAAACTCAGCATCCACGGCGGGAAGGTTTGCCGCCGCAACGGCATTGACTTTCACGCTGAACTCAGCCGTTTTACCTGCTACTTCAGCGCCTGGGTAATCACCGGGGAAAGTCAAATTAAAGATCTTGGAGTCGCCCGCTTTCAAGCCAAACACCGCCTTCTCGAACTCAGGCAACATGCGGCCTTCGCCGACGATCATGGCGAAATTATCGGCCTTGCCACCGGCAAACACCACCCCGTCGATCTTGCCTTCAAAATCAACCATGATGCGGTCCCCATCGGCGCAAGCACGATCCACGTCGCTGTATGAAACACGCTGCTTCTGCAGCGTGGTCAAGGTATTGTCTATGTCTTCTTCAGCAATCGCCACCACGGGACGCTCAAGCGACAGGGTGGAGAGATCAGGCAGGCTCACCGTGGGGTAAATTTCAAACAAGGCCTTGAATGCCACCACATCGTCACCAGCGTCTTTCACTGGTTCGAAGTTGGGATTACCCGCCACACGCAGGCTGTTTTTTTCAATGGCCTGATTAAACGCGGCACTCACAGAGTCTTGCAAAACCTCCATGCGCACTTGCGGGCCATACTGGCCAGCCACCATTTTCATGGGCACCTTGCCTGGACGAAAGCCGGCCATTTTGACGGTGCGAGAGAGATTCTTCAAGCGCTTATCGGCCTCAAGGTTGATGTCGCTTTGGTTGATGCTAATTTGCACACTGCGTTCTAATTCGCTGATGCTTTCGATGGCGCTATACATGAGATGAACATTAAACTACGGGTTAAAGATGGTGCGAAAGGGGGGACTCGAACCCCCACACCTTGCGGCGCTGGAACCTAAATCCAGTGCGTCTACCAATTCCGCCACTTTCGCAAGTTAACCCAACATTATAACGTGTCAACACCATTACAAGACCAAGCCATCATGCATGCGGAGAATTTTCCCGTGGCTTCGTTTTTGCTTCCGCGAGCGCAAAGAGCCGCGGTGATTGCCATTTACCAATTTGCTCGTTACGCCGACGATGTGGCCGATGAAGGCGAAGCCCTCCCCGACGCCAGACTGCAAGCCTTACACGAATTAGAACAAAACCTGCATGCGGTGTACGCAGGCACAGCAAGCAGTCTCCTTACACCGCATACACAGCGCCTGCCCAAGCACTTGTTTATTGATTTGCTCTCCGCCTTCAAGCAAGATGTGCACAAACATCACTATGCCGATTGGCCGGAATTGTTGGATTACTGCGCCCGCTCTGCCAATCCTATTGGGCGCTTGATGTTAGCGCTCTTCAACGTCAATGCGCCAGAGGCACTGCAACAGTCTGATGCCATTTGCACCGCTCTGCAGTTAAGCAATTTCTGGCAGGATGTGGCCATAGACCAGCACAAAGGACGCGTCTACCTGCCACAGAGCTTGCTTACCGATCTACACGATGTCAACACCGACCACTACAGCCCCGAGATAGCCTGCGTTCTGGCGCAAGCGAGCGACAACACTTGGCAGATGTTTGTACAAGGTGCGCCCTTACTGCGCCAGTTGCGCGGTCGTTTCAAATGGGAAATCGCCTACACCATTGCCGGCGGGATGCTGATTTTAAAAAAGCTCAAGACCGTCCACTACAATGTCTGGAAGCACAGACCCGTGTTGAGCAAGGCCGATCTTCCGGCCCTGACCTGTATGGCGGTCAAACTTATATTCAAGCACCGATGAGCCCGAAAGAATATTGCGCACAAAAGGCTTTGGCCAGTGGCTCAAGTTTTTATTACAGCTTTCGTTTTCTTCCCGAAGCAAAACGCGATGCCATCACGGCAGTGTATGCGTTTTGCCGCGAAGTCGACGATGCCGTGGACGAGACCAGCCACCTTGAAGCCGCCCACTTGAAACTGGCGTTCTGGCGCAAGGAAATTGCCCTGGTGTTCCAAGGTGCCGCGCACCACCCCGTCGGCAAGGCCTTACAAGAAATTGTCAGCCACTACCGCATTGAAGAGTCCGAACTGTCCACCATCATTGATGGCATGGCACAGGATCTGGTGCAAAAACGTTACGCCCATGCCGACGATCTCAATGCCTACTGCTACAAGGTCGCCGGCGTGGTGGGCGTGGTGAGTGCCAAAATATTTGGTCACCAGCACATCGATACCTTGCGTTATGCCGTGCAACTGGGTGAGGCCTTACAGTGGATCAACATCATTCGTGATGTGGGCGAAGATGCGCAACGCGACCGCGTCTACCTGCCGCAAGATTTAATGCGCAAACACGCGGTCACCAACGAAGCACTCCTGCGTGGCATCGAGCAAGAAGGCCTGCCACACTTGCTTGCCGAGATGAGTGCCATGGCATCACAAAAAATGCAACATG
>JBDKJU010000095.1:0-2982 GCA_039796435.1 Pseudomonadota bacterium
CATGGCACTGTCTTTGTGCGGTTGGTTGATAAGCCGTTTGTTTGCAAAAATAGGTCTCGGTTTTCTGGATCGTCTGTTGGGCTTGGCCTTTGGTGCCTTACGTGCTTTTCTCATCATCATCACCTTGATCTTGCTGGCAGGACTCAGCCGCTTGCCCCAAGAGCCTTGGTGGATTGAGGCCCGATTTTCACGCCCCTTAGAGCTCGTGGCCCTGTCCTTAAAGCCCTACCTTCCCGAGGTCATGTCCAGCCGCTTACGCTACCGGGTTGACGAGATGGCTCAATATTTAAATACAAATCTACTATGTGCGGTGTAATAGGTATTATCGACAAACATGAAGAAGTTGGTCAACGTTTGTACGACGGGCTAACTGGTCTGCAACATCGCGGACAAGACGCGGCTGGCATCACCACAGCTGAGGTTCACCACGAACGCATGGTGTTCCATGCCCACAAGTCTTTCGGTATGGTACGAGATGTATTTCGTACCCGCCACATGCGTGAACTGCGGGGGCGCATCGGCATTGGCCATTGTCGCTACCCCACTGCTGGGTCTGTGCACAATGTGCACGAGGCGCAGCCGTTTTATGTCAATGCCCCTTACGGCATCGCCTTAGGACATAACGGCAATCTCACCAATAGCGAAAAACTTCGTGATGAGCTCACTCGCACGCAGGGCAGGCACATTAACACCAACTCTGATTCAGAGGTGCTGCTTAATGTGCTGGCTCAAGAGCTTGGCAAGCAATGTGATACCTGTCCCACCCCCACACACGAACAGGTGTTTGCTGCGATTACGGCGGTGCACCAACGCGCGCAGGGAGCCTATGCAGTAGTTTCACTCATCGCCGGTCTTGGTCTCGTGGCGTTTCGTGACCCTTTTGGCATTCGTCCACTGTGCTACGGTATTTCGGACAATAAACAAAGCATCGTGGTTACCTCCGAGTCAGCGGTACTAGAGCTGCTCGGCTGCCGTTTTGTGCGCGATATCGCCCCGGGTGAGACGGTAATTATCTCGCCGGCAGGCCAGATATCCACGCAACAGTGCGCCCCCAGACCCAGCCTCAATCCATGCCTGTTTGAGTTTGTCTACCTGGCCCGACCAGACTCAGTCATAGACGGCATATCGGTCTATGATGCGCGAGTGCGCATGGGGGCCAGCCTGGTTGATGCCGTCAAAAAATCAGGCTGGGCAGAAAAGATTGATGTGGTCATCCCCATCCCTGACTCATCCCGTCACAGCGCCCTTGAGCTGGCCATGCAGCTTGGCAAACCCTACCGTGAAGGCTTTGTTAAAAATCGCTACATCGGCCGCACCTTCATTATGCCCGGCCAGCCACAGCGCAAAAAATCAGTGCGCGCCAAACTCAATCCGGCACGCCAGGAGTTTGAAGGCAAGACAGTGCTGCTCGTAGATGACTCGATCGTGCGTGGCACCACCTCTGGTGAAATTGTCCAAATGGCGCGCGATGCTGGCGCCAAACAGGTAGTCTTTGCCTCGGCAGCTCCGCCCGTGCGTTATGCCAATGTCTACGGTATAGACATGCCACGGCAAGGCGACCTCATCGCCCATGAAAGATCGACTGATCAGATCAGACAGGAAATTCACGCTGATGGTCTGATCTATCAAGATTTAAATGCCCTCAGACACTGCATTCTTGATGCCAATCCCAGCATAAATGATATTGAAGACTCCTGCTTCAGTGGGCGTTACATCACCGGAGTGGTGTCGGACAGTTACCTCTCGGCCTTAAGTCAAGACAGACAAAATCAAAACGACAGCAGCCCAGAATTGACCCTTGATGATTGATATGAACCCCACCCACCCCCACTACAGCCTTGACACACTGGCCATCCGCGCAGGCATGTTGCGCAGTGAATTAGGGGAACACTCGGAAGCCATCTACCCCACCATCAGCTTTGTCTATGACAACGCAGCGGATGCTGCGGCACGGTTTGCTGGTGACAAGCCAGGCTACATGTACTCACGCTTCACCAATCCCAGCGTCACCATTTTTGAAGACCGTCTAGCGGCCTTGGAAGGTGGGGAAGCCTGCATCGCAGTGGCCTCTGGCATGGCGGCAATTCATGCGCTTGCCATGGCTCTGACCAAACAAGGCGACCACATAATCACCTCCGGAAGTGTCTTTGGCACCACTTTAAACCTCTTCAATCAATTCATGCCAAAGTTCGGCGTGAATTGCACCGTCGTCAACAGTGTTGATCTTGCCGAGTGGAAAAAAGCAGTCACCCCGGCTACCAAGCTTCTTTTTGTTGAGACCCCGTCTAATCCCACCGCTGATATTTTCGATATCCGCGGGCTCGCAGACATTGCACACTCTGTTGGCGCACAACTGGTGGTGGACAATTGCTTTTGCACGCCTATTTTGCAACGGCCCCTTGAACTCGGCGCGGACATAGTCATGCACTCAGCCACCAAGCATCTGGATGGGCAAGGTCGTGTCATGGGGGGGGCCATCGTTGGCAGCGAACAACTATGCAAAGAAACTTTATACGCGTATCTCCGCACCACCGGTGCCTCGCTCTCCCCTTTCAACGCCTGGGTTTTATCCAAGGGACTGGAGCTGCTTCCCTTACGTATGCGTGCCCACAGCGACAATGCCTTGAAAGTGGCTGAATTCCTCGCCTCACACCCCAATGTCGCCAAGGTCAATTACCCCTTCCTCGGTTCGCACCCCCAAATCACCTTGGCAAAAGCACAGCAAAGTGGCGGCGGCGCTGTCCTGTCATTTGCAGTGAAAGGCGGGCGCGCAGAAGCATGGAAAGTCATCGATCAAACCCAGATGATCTCCATCACCGCCAACTTAGGCGACGTCAAAAGCACCATCACCCACCCCGCCACCACCACCCATCTGCGTATGCCCGAAGCACAGCGTTTAAAAGCCGGCATAGATCAAGACCTGCTGCGCGTAGCCGTGGGTCTGGAAAACCCAGATGACATCATCAGCGATTTAGCTCGCGG
>JBDKJU010000096.1:0-5356 GCA_039796435.1 Pseudomonadota bacterium
GGTTATTTTTGGTATTCTCTCTGCACCTGAAGGTTCTACCGTGGGCTATACCACCCAGTATGTTGGCGCGGTAGAAAAAATGTACGACAAGATTCCTGAGATCGGCGGTTATAACGGTGTGGGTGGGTTTCCAACTGTGGCCGACGGCACGGTGATTGCACGCCTCAAGCCTTGGGCCGAGCGTGAACGCAGTCAAATGGACATCGCCAAAGAACTCATGCCCAAATTTCAAGGTCTGGCTGGGGTCAATGCCTTTCCTGCTAACCCGGGCAGCTTTGGCGTCAATGCGCGGGTGAAACCACTTGAGTTCGTGATCATGGCGCAAGTGCCCTACCCGCAACTGCAAAGTTATGTCGAGTCGATGATGGCCGAGGCGCGTAAAAATCCTGGGCTCATCAACATCGACACCGACCTGCGCATGAACACCCCAGAGGTGCGCGTATCGGTGAATCGCGACAAGGTCATGGACGTGGGCGCACAAGTGGAAACCGTTGGCCGCACACTGGAAACCATGCTGGGTGGACGTTTGGTCACGCGCTTTAAACGAGACGGCGAGCAGTACGATGTGATTGTGCAAATCCCCCCCAATGAACGCGACACCCCGCAGCGCATCAGTGAAATTTACGTGCGCGGCAAACAAGGCGAGATGGTGCAACTGTCTAATTTGGTGACCATCAAAGAAGGCGTCAGCCCACGCAATCTGGTGCATTTCCAACGCATGCGCGCCGCCACGGTGAGCGCCAATCTCGCCCCCGGATATTCTTTGGGTGAAGCCATTGACTACATGAATGCCGCGGCCAAAAAAACCTTGCCCGCCACCGTGTCCACAGACCTGGCCCCCGGCGTCTCACGTGAATTCCGCGACTCGTCGAGTGATATTTATTTTGTGTTTTTGCTGGCGTTGGGCTTTATCTATTTGGTGCTTGCCGCGCAGTTCGAAAGCTTTATCGACCCTTTCATCATCATGCTGTCAGTGCCACTGTCCATGACTGGCGCACTGCTGGCATTGCAATGGTCTGGCGGCACACTCAACATCTACTCACAAATCGGACTTATCACCCTGGTTGGACTCATCACCAAACACGGCATCCTGATTGTTGAATTTGCCAACCAGCAACGTGACCAAGGTCAGGGCATTGTTGATGCCGTGGTCACCGCAGCCACCCTGCGACTGCGGCCCATCTTGATGACCACCGGGGCCATGGTGCTGGGTGCTATTCCGCTGGCGCTGGCACGTGGCGCGGGTGCCGAGAGCCGCACGCAGATCGGCTGGGTCATTGTTGGTGGGCTCACACTCGGCACCATGCTCACCCTGTTTGTGGTGCCTGCCATGTATACCTTGATGGCCTCACGTCAACGTGGTGCGCGCGCAGCAGAATTTAAACAAGCAGAACAGGCGCTCACCCCAGCTTGAATAAAAACCTTCTCCTTGTCGATGAGCAGCGCTTTCGTCGACAAGCCGCCCATGGTGATCAGCTCGCCCAAGCCGAGGCGCGTTACCTCACGCGTCTGGGCAATCTGCCGCGCATTACTTACGCGGACAATTTGCCCGTGTCGGAACGGGCCGAAGAAATCATTGCCCTGATCAAGGCCAACCAAGTCATCATCGTCACCGGCGAGACCGGTTCGGGCAAGACCACCCAACTGCCCAAAATTGCCTTGGCTGCCGGTTGTGGTCGACGCGGCAGCATAGGGCACACACAGCCCCGTCGCATCGCCGCACGCAGTGTGGCAGAGCGCATAGCCAGCGAGCTTGGCGAGGACATTGGCCAAAGTGTGGGCTACAAAGTGCGTTTCACCGATCAATCTAGCGACATGCCCTTTGTCAAGCTCATGACCGATGGCATTTTGCTGGCTGAGGCACAAGGCGACCGTTTTCTCAATCGCTACGATACCCTCATCATCGACGAAGCCCACGAGCGCAGCCTCAACATCGATTTTTTGCTCGGCATGCTCAAGCAGTTGCTGCCCAAGCGCCCAGAGTTAAAACTCATCATCACCTCTGCCACCATCGATGCTGAACGCTTTGCCCAATTCTTCGCCAAAGAAGGTAAGCCCGCGCCTCTGATTGCTGTGTCAGGCAGGCTGTATCCGGTCGAGCTGCGTTACCTGCCCGTACAGTCAGACGACGACGACGAACGCGCTATCGAAGACGCCGTGGCAGATGCTATTGAGCAACTATGGGGGCCACCGCAGTCAAATAAATTAGGCGATGTGCTGGTGTTTTTGCCGGGCGAGCGCGAAATTCGCGAAACCGCCGACGTGCTGCGGCACCGCCTCAACCGTTACCGCGGTCTGGATCTTCTGCCCTTGTTCGCACGCCTGTCTGCCAGTGAGCAACAGGCGGTGTTCCGCTCTGGCGCTGGTCGCCGTGTGGTGCTGGCCACCAATGTGGCGGAAACCTCCATCACAGTGCCCGGCATACGTTTTGTGGTGGACACCGGCCTCGCGCGCGTCAACCGCTATGCCCCACGCAGCAAGATCACCCTGCTGCAAATTGAAGCCGTGTCGCAGGCCGCGGCCAATCAACGCGCGGGACGCTGTGGTCGGGTGGGGCCGGGGGTATGCGTGCGACTGTACAGCGAAGACGATTTTCGCAAGCGCCCTGAATACTCTGACCCTGAGATATTGCGTGCCTCTCTGGCCAGCGTTATCTTACGCTGTGAGAGCCTGCGCCTGGGCAAGGTGGAACACTTCCCTTTCATCGAGGCCCCATCAGGACGGGCGGTGGCTGATGGTTACGCCCACCTACAAGAACTCGGTGCCCTCGCCGACACCGGCAAATTAACCGCCGTGGGTGAACAGATGTCTCGCCTGCCAGTGAGCCCCAAAATCGCCCGCATGTTGATTGCGGCCAAAGAGCAAACCTGTCTGGCCGAGGTGCTGGTGATTGCCTCGGCACTGTCAGTGCCAGACCCTCGTGAACGGCCCTTCGCCGCACGCGGACAAGCCGATCAGGCACATTTGCGCTTCAATGATGAACGCTCTGACTTTGTGTCCCTGCTGAACATCTGGCAGTTTTTTCAAAAACTTTCTGACAAAGACAGCGATGATTATTTAAGCCACAGCAAGCAAGTGGCTGCCTGCCGCGCGGTGTTTCTCAACTGGTTGCGCCTGCGTGAGTGGCGAGATGTTTATCTGCAATTAAAAAATCAATTGCAAGACTTGGGCTTTCAACCCAGCAGCCACATCAGCGAACCCATACGCTATGAAGCCATTCACAAAGCCTTGCTCACCGGACTGCTGGGGCATTTGGGGCTGAAGAACAGCGACAACGAGCAGTATCAAGGCACACGTGGGGTGCAGTTTGCGCTCTTTCCCGGCAGTGGCGTGCAACGCAAAAATCTCAAACTGGTGTGTGCCGCCGAGCTGGTGGACACACAGCGCTTGTTCGCCCGCACGGTCGCCAAGATCGAAGCTGAGTGGGTAGAAAGCATCGCAGCACACTTGCTAGAACGAGAGTACTTTGACCCACACTGGGACGCGGAGCGTGGATTTGTCGGTGCGTATGAGCGCACCAGCTTATACGGCCTCACCCTCACGGCACGCAAACGCATCAATTACGAACGGGTTGAACCCGAACTGGCACGCGGTATTTTTATCCGCGAAGCCCTGGCCGAGGCTGAAGTACATGCCAAAGACGAAGCTGACTTACCCTTTTTGCAACACAACCGCAGGGTAATTGCCGAACATAATGAATGGCAACATAAGCTTCGCCGTCAAGATGTCACGATTGACAGCCCGGCACTAGAAGCGTTTTACCTGAGCAAATTGCCCAAAGACATAGGCAATATGCCCGCGCTCAAAAAATGGAAAGACTTAGACAGCCTGCGTTTAAGCAAGGCCGACATAGAGGCCATGAGCGCCCTCTCAGCCACCGAAGCGCTCTACCCTGATGTCTGGACTGTTGGCGGGCTGGCACTCAAGCTTCAATACCGCTTTGAACCACGTCACCCCATGGACGGACTGACGCTACAAGTGCCCCTGGCCAGTTTGGGCAGTCTGCGCAAGGAGATGTTCACATGGTCAGTGCTGGGCATGCGGCGCGAATTAATCGCCAGCATGCTCAAGACCTTGCCCAAGCAAGTGCGGGCACGACTCCTGCCTATTCAGGCCTCTGCGCCGATCATTACTGAATTTCTGGCGCAAGTGAACAATGAAGAAAAACGGGCCTTGAGCACTTGTTTGGCAGAATTTTTGACACAGCATTTGCGTCCCCAATTTGTGGTGCGAGAAGATGATTTCGTTCAGAGCGAACTGCCCCCACACACCCTGCCGGGATTTCAGGTACTGGATGCCAACGGCAAGGAGCTGGCCTATGGCCGTGATCTGGCGCAACTGCAATTTCAGTTCAAAGAAGCAGCGCAGACCGCTTTTCAAGCGCAAGGCAAAAGCAAAAAGAACACTGCCGCCAGCCAAAACGACACCCCCATGAAAACCTGGGCCATTGGCCAATTGCCCCAGTCCATACCGATCAAACTGCCCACGGGCACGGTGTATTCCTACCCTTGCTTGCGCGACACTGGTGAGGCGGTGGTCTATCAAGTGCTCGACACTGAAGCCGATGCCGCGCAAACACACAGACAAGGAGTGTTGCGGCTGCTGCGCCTCGAACTCAAAGCGCAGTTGACCCAGATTGAAAAAGGCCCGTCCAATTTTCAACAAATTGCCTTGCAGCTTAAAAGCGTACAAAATCCACAAAGCTTGCTAAACGATTTTTTAGACAGCGTTTTTGAACGCGCGGCTTTGGCAGAGGATGCCTTGCCTTACGACGAAAAGGCGTTCAAAAACACCGTACAGCGCTGCAAGGCCAGACTGGCTGCGGTGTATCAAGCCGCGTGCACCATCCTGACCGACATTGCCGCACGCACGCACGCCCTCAACCAAGCACTGTACTCTGCTTCCGGCGCCCACGGCCCCGTCATTCCTGCCCTAAAAAAATGGCGCGATGAACTGGTGTATGATGGCTTTTTAAGACAGACCCCGTGGTCACATTGGCAACACCTGCCCCGCTACATCGAAGCGGTACAGCACCGCATGAACAAATTTCGCGACTACCCACACCGTGAGGTTCAACATGCACCAGTGTTGCGCCAATGGAAAGAGCGCCTTGATGAGCAATATATGCAATATGCTTATGAACCGGCAAAGCAAATGCACTGGAAGCAGATGCGTTGGCATATAGAAGAATTACATGTCTCATTATTCGCACAGGAACTAAAAACCGCTTATCCCATCAGCAATAAACGTTTAGAGAAAATCTGGGCAGAGCACGCGGCCGTGCGCTAAAATCGATCGCATGTTGGAGCTTGAGCCTAAATTAAAAGCAAAAGAGGTAGTCACTGAAATATCGCGT
>JBDKJU010000097.1:0-2785 GCA_039796435.1 Pseudomonadota bacterium
GATACATCTGCACGCACATATTGACCCAGCGGACTGCCCACTGCCGTGGTTCTTAAGGCATTGTCCACGTGCGCACCGTAGTGGTCCCCTTGCGCCGTGTAACAGTTAAAAAACGGTGGCAATATCTTGGCTGGCAGCGTACTGCTAAAAAACACCGCATGACTTTGCAAGGCCGACAGCACCATGGCACGTAACTCCCCAAGCTCATCACAGTCTTCTGCAATCTGATGATTCTTCTTGGCCTGTGCGGCTTGTGGCCCGGCGGTGGCCAGGCCACTCTGCCACAGGGCGCTTTGCATTAGTGCCCGAGCCGCGGTCACTTGTGACGGGGTCAGTAGCCCGGGTAGAGTGATCAGAATTTGAATTCTCCGGTCAAAGTGATCTTACGCTTGATGCCGGGCACGGTAAATCCGCCATTGTCGTAGACCGCATCGTAATACACCGTATTGAACAGGTTTTGCACATTCAAACGCAGACCCCAAGAACGTCCCTCGTAGGCCAGCATGCTGTCCCAACGCAGGTAAGCCGGGGCAGTATTGGGGTGAAACTCGGTGCTGCCGGGCAAGGTGGGGATGGCACCACTGCCACTGGGGTTATAAGCAAATCGTTTGCCCTTTGCCTCGGCACCTAGACCCATTTTCCAGCCGCCACCCAAGACGTAGGTAGACCATACATTCACCGTATAAGGCGGGGTGTTGCGTGCAGTCTGACCGGTATATGCTGGGTTAGCCGCCGTCAATACGCCCGTGGTGGCATTCACATTCTCTGCCACCTCGATAATTTTTGCTTTCATAAATGCCACGCCTGCAAACACTTCCCATGCCGGCGTGAGCTTGCCCGCCATTTCAAACTCTATGCCATCAGTACGGCGCTTTTTCGTCAAGATGGCCGCTGTGGATTCTAAGTCAGTGTTGCGTTCCCACTGCTTGTTGGCTCGGTAGAGTGCGGCGCGCAATGCCAAGTCGCCCTCCATCAGCTGCCATTTCGCGCCCAGCTCCATGACCTGACTGCGCTCGGGGGGCAAGGGGGTCACGGTGAGTTGATACAAGTCGGCGGTGGGACTAAATGAGTCACTCACCCCCAAGTAATAATGCGTGTCATCACGGGGATGAAATGACAGCGCACCACGCGTGCTCCATTGCCCATAATTGAGCCTGGGTGACGTGGCGCTGCTGTACTCGGCGTTCATCTGGTCGCGCCTGGCCCCGACGGTGAGCTTCCACTGCGGCACAAACTCGACCGTATCCTGTGCGTACCAAGCATAGGAATTCGACTTAAATCTAACCGGCGTGCCAGTGGTGTTGATTAGATAAGGACGGAAATCAGGCGGACTGGCTGCTGTTGTGCCGCCAAAATTTTGCAAGCTATGTCTGAAGCTGTCCTCACGCAAATACTCGACCCCAGTAATGAGCTCATGCTTCATACCCCAGGCCGTGGTCTTGTGGTTGAAGTCGCTTTGTGCCGTCAGGGTTTTGTAGTTCATGGCACGAGTTGGATTACTACCAGTGACCGCAGTAGCATCAGGCAACACCGTTAAGCTCGGCCCTTTGGCCCAATAGCTGCGCTCATATTCTGCATGTCGAATCTGTGTGCGCCATTCGGTCTGTGGGGAAAATTTCTTGCTGTACGTCGTAGTGTTCATGGTGGTCACCCCCTGATCAAAATTGCGCTCAATCCCCCAATAAGTGTTGACGGGCAATATCGTTCCAGGCAGCCTGGTGCTGGCATCAAAGCTCACCCCGTAGTCAGGTTTGTCGTCCGTCTTAGTACGTGCATAACTGAAAATCAGTTCGTCATAGGTATTGACTCCGGTACCCACGCTCAGTGCCACCCCGTCACGATGCAACTCTGGTTCACTAGCAGTAACCGGGTTAGCCCGCCAACTGCCTTCGTCACGCTTCATCACATTCACGCGCACGGCAGTGGTGTCAAACAGCACTTTGTTAAAGTCTCCTGTGGTTTCAAAATAACCACGATTACCGGTGCTCAGGCTCACTTTATTTTTGTCAATGAGCCCTGGAGTCTTGGTGACCAGATTGATCACCCCACCTGCTTGCCCGCGGCCAAATAACATCGCAGCGGCACCGCGCAACACATCCACCTGCTCCAAATTAAAAGTCTCACGGTTGTACTGTGCCGTATCGCGCAACCCGTCCAGGTACATATCCCCGAAAGTGTAGAACCCCCGCAACATCATGTTGTCGCCGGCTCGCCCGCCCTCGGCAGCGTTGAAGCTGATGCCTGAGACGTTGCGCATGGCCTCGCGCAGGCTGGCGACTTGCTGCTCTTGCATGAGGGAACGTGTGATCGAAGTGATGGCCTGCGGCACTTCATGCGGGTCCTGCAAAGTCTTGCCCACACGGGTGCTGCTGGCTTTCATCCCGTCAGTTGGGACATCAGCAGTAGCGCTTACTTTAACTGTCGGAAGCTCTTTTTCTTTTTGCTCTGCCGACTGACTGTTTTGCGCTGACACGCCAAGCGATAGTGCCATCAGGCTTGTGCCCAATAGTCGGGGGGTGGATCTAGATTCATTCATATCAATTAAACAATTAAATTAAGTAACAAAGTGATTAACGGAGGGAAAAATTAATGGGGACCAATACCCAGGCAGCAACAGCTTCGTTGCCGAGTTTGGCGGGAATAAAACGCCAACGCCTGACCGTCTCGCGTGCGGCTTTGTCTAGACGTTCAAAGCCACTGGACTCCTTGATTTCTACTTGTTGTGCCTGCCCCTCTCGGTCGACATACACACGCAACAACACCTTGCCCTCTTCTAACGTCTTAC
>JBDKJU010000098.1:0-3490 GCA_039796435.1 Pseudomonadota bacterium
TCAGGAGGGGGACATGACCCACTCGCAAATCGGACGTTTCCTTGTCTTGCACAAGGAGCTTGATCCCGATGATGACGAATTGACCCGAACCCGCAAAGTGCGCCGTGGCTTTGTTGAAGAAAAATATCTGGCCCTGGTCGATGCCCTAAAGCAAGGCAAAAACGAACAATTCATCGAGACCTTGGTGAAGTTTGAAGATGGCCGCACTGGACATATTTCAGCCACGATCAAAATTGAAAAAGCCAAAAAGGTGGCCGCATGAGTCAAGTCCACGAACGAAAAATCGGCGAAGTGATTTTAAAAATGGAGGGCATTTCACTCTCCTTCGGTGGTGTCAAAGCCCTGACCAATATTTCTTTTGATGTGCGTGAACATGAGATTCGCGCCATCATCGGCCCCAACGGTGCCGGAAAGAGCTCCATGCTCAATGTCATCAATGGGGTTTATTTTCCTCAAGAAGGCACGGTCACCTACCGTGGTGAAGTGCGTGCCCGCATGGACACCCACCAAATGGCCGAAAGCGGCATAGCCCGTACATTTCAAAACATCGCGCTATTTGGCGGCATGTCAGTTTTGGACAATGTGATGACTGGACGCAATCTCAAGGTCAAAACCAATTTCCTCGAACATGCTCTGCATATTGGCCGAGCGCGCCGTGAAGAAACAGCAAACCGCAAAGTGGTGGAGGAAGTATTGGATTTTTTGCAGCTGCAATCCGTGCGCAAAACCCCTGTCGCACGTCTGCCCTATGGTGTCAAAAAACGGGTGGAGTTGGCGCGCGCCTTGGCGGCCGAGCCGAGCATTCTGCTCCTAGATGAACCCATGGCAGGCATGAATGTGGAAGAAAAACAGGACATGTGCCGTTTCGTGCTCGACACGAATGAGCAGTTCGGCACCACCATCGTGCTCATTGAGCATGACATGGGGGTGGTGATGGACATCTCTGACCGTGTGGTGGTACTCGACTACGGCAAAAAAATCGGCGACGGCAGTCCAGATGAGGTGCGTAACAACCCCGATGTCATCAAAGCTTATCTCGGGCAAGGACACTAAAACATGCAATTCTTTCTTGAAGTACTCATTGGTGGGCTGCTGGCCGGTGTGATGTACACCTTGGTGGCCCTTGGCTATGTGATGATTTACAAAGCCTCTGGCGTGTTTAATTTTGCTCAGGGCGCCATGGTATTCATGGCGGCATTAACTACGGTAGGCATGTCAGAAAAATTGGGCATCTCGCCGTGGTTGGCAGCCCCCATTGCGCTTTTGGTGATGGTGCTCGTCGGCCTTGCCACCGAAAAATTCGTCTTGCGCAAACTGGTGGCACAACACGAAATCACCTTATTCATGGCCACTATTGGCCTCACCTTTTTTCTCGAAGGTCTGGCGCAAATGGTGTGGGGCTCAAATGTGCGCAAACTGGAACTCGGCATTGACGATCTGCCGATTCAGTGGCTGATGGACAAGACCGGTATTTCAGTGTCGCAGTTCGATTTGGCGGCTGCCGGTATCTGTGCCGTGCTGGTGGCGGCCTTGGCCATTTTCTTCAACAAAACCAAAATTGGCCGCGCCTTGCGTGCCGTGGCTGATGATCATCAGGCCGCCTTGGCCGTAGGTATTCCCCTGCAATACATCTGGGGCATCGTCTGGGCTGTGGCTGGTTTCATCGCCTTGGTAGCGGGGCTGCTGTGGGGATCTCGCAATGGGGTGCAGTTTGCCCTCACCTTTGTGGCTCTCAAGGCCCTGCCAGTACTCATTTTGGGCGGCTTCACCTCTGTGCCGGGTGCCATCTTGGGTGGCCTCATCATCGGCGCTTCCGAAAAATTGGCCGAAGTCTACATCGGCCCCATGGTCGGTGGTGGCATCGAAAACTGGTTCCCCTATGTGCTTGCGCTTTTGTTCCTGCTGGTGCGCCCCGAAGGTCTCTTCGGTGAAAAAATAATTCGGAGGGTATAAGCATGATCTACCGTGAAGCTGGTCAATTCAAGACCGACTATGTCAGTGACAGCCAAATCTTCCCGATCAAGCAAGACCGCATTGTCATCGCGCTTTTCTTGCTTATCGCCACCGTATTGCCGTTTTTTGTCACCGATTACATACGTTCGGCCATACTCATCCCCTTCCTCATCTTCGCCTTGGCCGCACTAGGGTTGAATATCTTGACAGGCTATGCCGGGCAGTTGTCACTAGGCACGGCGGCCTTCATGGCAGTGGGGGCCTTTGCATCTTATAACTTTATTCTGCGCATACCGGGCCTGCCCTTTCCTTTGGCCTTTGTTTTGGGGGGGCTGTCCGCCGCCTTGGTGGGCATTGCTTTTGGCTTGCCATCTTTGCGCATTCGTGGCTTTTATCTGGCCGCCTCAACCCTAGCGACGCAGTTTTTTGTGGTGTGGGCATTAACCAAAATTGGCTGGTTTACCAACTACTCATCCTCAGGGGTGATCACCGCGCAGCAAATGGAGTTGTTCGGCTACGCCTTCACTACTCCTATTTCCAAATACTTTGTTTGTCTGGTCATCGTGGTGCTTCTGGCCTTGGCTGCTAAAAACTTGGTACGCAGTAACACCGGGCGCGCTTGGATGGCAGTGCGTGACATGGATGTGGCCGCCGAGGTCATTGGCTTTCGCCTCATGCACACCAAGCTGCTCGCCTTCGCCGTGTCGTCGTTTTACTGCGGTGTGGCCGGGGCTTTATATGCCTACGCCTATGTGGGCACGGTCGAACCCGAGGCCTATAACCTTGACCTGTCCTTCCGCATTTTGTTTATGATCATCATAGGTGGCATGGGCTCTATCTTAGGTTCTTTTTTTGGCGCCGCCTTTATCGTCTTGCTTCCAGTGGTCTTGTCCTTGTCTGCCCACGCCTTGGGCATGTCCACAGAAATTGCTTCTAACCTTGAACTAATGGTTTTTGGTGCCCTCATCATTTTCTTCCTGATTGTTGAGCCCCACGGCTTGGCGCGCCTGTGGCAAATCGGTAAAGAAAAACTGCGCCTCTGGCCCTTCCCACATTGATTACCTTTGTAGTACCATTCCCTTTTTTACAGGAGACTTTATGAAGTTAGCGTCAAAATTGCTGGCAGGCTTAGTGGCCAGCGCTACCTTGAGCGTCAGCAGCTTGGCCAGCGCGCAAGAACAATACATCCCCTTATTGTCCTACCGCATTGGCGCTTATGCTGCTGGCGGCTCTGGGCTCTTTGGTGGCATCATTGACTATTTCAACTTGGTGAATGCCAATGGCGGTATCAATGGCGTAAAAATCAAATGGGAAGAGTGCGAGACCGAATACAACGCCACGCGCGGAGTAGAGTGCTATGAGCGCTTGAAGAAAAACAGTGGCGGCGCCACCGTGGTTGAGCCTCTGTCCACCGGCATCGCCTACGGCGTGCTCGATCGTCTGCCCGCCGACAAAATCCCCATGACCACCTTGGGCTATGGCCGCTCTGATGCTGCCAATGGCAAGGTGTTCCCTTATGTGTTTCCTTTGATCACCA
>JBDKJU010000099.1:0-3686 GCA_039796435.1 Pseudomonadota bacterium
TTCATCATCGAGTACCCTTGGGAGATCTCGCCACTGGCACGCCGCAATGACGCTCGCCCCGAGATCACCGACCGCTTTGAATTATTTATCACCGGCCGTGAAATGGCCAATGGCTTTAGCGAACTGAACGACCCGGAAGATCAGGCGCAGCGTTTTGCCCAGCAGGCAGCCGCCAAGCAGGCGGGTGACGATGAGGCCATGTTTTACGATGCAGACTATATTCGGGCCCTTGAATACGGCCTGCCACCCACGGCGGGTGAAGGGATTGGCATTGACCGCATCGTGATGCTGTTGACCAATTCTGCATCGATTCGTGATGTGATTCTGTTTCCGCAAATGCGCCCCGAATAGTCGTGCCCTTAACGGCCATTTTGCTCGTGCTTGGGGCCGCGATCCTTCACGCCACTTGGAACATTGCCTCCAAAAAAGCGCAAGGCGGGGTCATGTTCATGTTCCTCACCTGTCTTATCAACACCGTGTTCTGGCTGCCGTTTTTATGGTGGTATGGCATGGCACCGGCGCTTGACTGGGGGGTACTGGGCTGGACTATGTGTTTGGTCTCCAGTGTGCTGCATTTGCTGTACTTTTATTTTTTGATGTTCGCCTACCGGCAGGCCGACCTGACCGTGGTCTATCCGGTGGCACGCGGACTCGGGCCAGTGATCACTGCCGTGTTCGCGGTAGTGGTGTTTGCCGAGCCCTTGACGGTCTCTTTGGGAGCAGGTTTACTGGGGGTGGCGGCTGGGGTGTTTCTGATCGCTGGCGGCCCGAGTTTGTTGCGCGCGGCACAGGAACAAGCCCGACGTGACAGAGTAATGAAAGGGGTGCGTTACGGGGCACTGGTGGGTTGCTTTATTGCCAGCTACACCTTGGTGGATGCCTATGCGGTGAAGTGGTTGCTGCTCTCCCCAATACTGCTTGACTACCTGGCCAACGTGGCACGTCTGCCCATTATTTCTGTGCTGGCGTGGCCAAAGCGAAGCGAGTTCAAAGCAGAATGTAAACGCAACTTTAAATACGCTTTTATTGTGGCCACCATCAGCCCAGTGGGCTACGTGATGGTGCTGTACGCCATGCAGTTGGCGCCTATGTCGCGCGTGGCCCCGGCACGTGAATTGTCTATGCTATTTGCCGCGATTGTTGGAGGACACTTGCTGGGGGAGGAAGACCGCATGCTGCGCATCCTTGGCGCAGGTGCGATCGCCCTTGGTGTCTTGGTGCTGTGCTGGTAGGCTTAAAGAAGCAAGTCTAAAAACGCAGAGCCGCACTCAGGCGCCAGACGTTTTCGACGGTGAAGTTGGGGTTAGGCTCGTAGGCAGCCCGCAGTGAATACTGTGACCAATCATAAGTCAGCGTGGCCCCCAGCTTGCTAATGCGCTGCTGCTCGACAAGACCACGCTTGTAAAGCAGATCAACAGACAATTTGTCTTTGTTTGCCAGAGGCAGCTTGACGATGAAGTGCAAGTGTTGTTGTTCAGGGTTTTCGCGGTTGTCGCGAATGTAGCTCAGGGTAAACACCTGCCCCGACTCAGGTCGGTAAGAGGCCATCAATTGCCAGGAGTCATTGGGGTCCACATTCAGATTGACATAAGGCCGCAGATTGGTGCGCCCCAGTCCGACACCAAAAACCCAAGTGTCGCCTGTTTCCAGATTCAGGCTGCCTCCTACAAATCCTCCCGCGGCCACTTGCAGCGAGGGCTGCAGGCGGATGGTATCGCCAAAGCTGCGCTCCCAACCTGCCCGAGCCTGTTGGGTGTCTTGACCACGCGAATGGTAGTAGCCCAGCCATGCGGTGCCAAAGTCAGAGCTGTGTCGCAGATTGAGGTCCTGCGCCCAGCCGCTGACGCTGTACGAGTGCGACGCCAGCGTGAGCTTGAAGGCATTATCTTGTGCCTGCACCAGACCAAGGAAAGAGAACAGCAGCAAAAAAATTTTCATACCAATACCCTTTCTATCATGCCATTATTGGCACGCTTGACGTAGTCTTCTAACCAAGTGTTGCCCAATAGATGCTTGGCCATTTCCACCACGATGTAGTCGGCCTCGGCGGCAGTGTCGCCTTGATAACGCGACAGCCCCTGCAAACAAGACGGGCAAGAGGTAAGCACCTTGACCTCACCGCTAAAGCCATCGCTGCGCAGCGCTTCGCTGCCCTTGCGCAGTTCCTGCTCCTTGCGAAAGCGCACTTGCGTGGAGATGTCCGGACGGCTGGCCGCCAGTGTTCCGCTCTCGCCGCAGCAACGCTCGTTTTGCTTGATGCCTTGCGCGGTGGGGATGAGGCTGTTCACCACTTTGATGGGGGCTTGGGTTTTGATCGGGCTGTGGCAGGGGTCGTGGTACATGTAGCGCGTGCCCTTGATTCCGGTCAGAGTGACATTTTTTTCTAGCAAATACTCGTGAATGTCCAGCACACGGCAGCCCGGGAAGATTTGCTCAAATGCATAGGCTTGTAGCTGATCGAAACAGGTGCCGCAAGAGACCACCACGGTTTTGATGTCGAGGTAGTTCAGCGTATTGGCCATGCGGTGGAAGAGTACGCGGTTTTTGGTGCTGATGTCATGGGCCTTGTCATCATCACCTGCCGCTCTTTGCGGGTAGCCGCAGCACAGATACGAAGGGGGCATGACACACTGCGCCCCTGCATGAATGAGCATGGCCTGCGTGGCCAGGCCCACTTGTGAAAACAGGCGCTCTGAGCCACAGCCGGGGAAATAAAACACGGCCTCTTGTTCGTGGCTGGGCTTGCCCGGGTCACGAATGATGGGGATGACGGTCTCGTCCTCAATGTCGAGCAGGGCCCGCGCGGTGCGCTTTTGCAGGCCGCCGGGCATGGGTTTGTTGATGAAATGAATGACCTGGCTCTTGATGGGGGGGCGTCCACCCGTGGTCTTGGGCGGGGCGGTGACCTGTTCTTTGAGCAAACCGAATTTGTTGGCCACTTGATGGGCCAGGCGTTGCAAGGGGTAGGCCGCATCAATGATGGCGGCCTTGGTGGCCTTGATGGTGGCCGGGTCGGTGGCATTCAAATAAAACAGAGCTGCCTTTTTGCCGGGGTTGAATTTTTCTCTGCCCTCCACGCGCAGCAGGTTGCGCATGGCCATGCTGACATTGCCAAAGTCTATGTCGACTGGGCAAGGATTTTCGCACTTGTGGCAGACCGTGCAGTGGTCGGCCACGTCTGCCAGCTCATCCCAATGACGCAAGCTCACGCCGCGTCGGGTTTGTTCTTCGTACAAAAACGCCTCTACCAGCAGACCCGTGGCAAGGATCTTGTTGCGCGGGCTGTACAGCAGATTGGCACGTGGCACGTGGGTGGCACACACGGGCTTGCACTTGCCGCAGCGCAGACAGTCTTTCACCGAGTGCGAAATCGCGCCTATGGCCGAGGCTTCAAGAATGAGGCTCTCGGCCCCCAACAGACTGAATGAGGGGGTGTAGGCCGCGCGTAAATCGCCACCGGGCATGAGCTTGCCCGCATTGAAGTGGTTGTGTGGGTCTACGCGACGCTTGTAGTCAACGAAGGGCGCGATTTCAGCATCGGTGAGGTATTGCAGCTTGGTGATGCCGATGCCGTGCTCTCCCGAGATCACCCCACCGAGACTGCGTGCCAGTGCCATGATTTCGTCCACTGCCTGATTGGCAGCAGCCAGCATGGCGTAGTCATCAGAGTTGACGGGAATGTTGGT
>JBDKJU010000100.1:0-2854 GCA_039796435.1 Pseudomonadota bacterium
GCCCTTGCTCCCAGGTTTGCAAGGTTTGCGCAAAATAAGGGCTGGCGGGTGCTGAATTGAGCATAAAAAACTGCGCCACCAAGGCCACAAGTAGCACGGCAATGCAGCTTCTGGCTGACAAGGCCAAGCACAACACCCCAGCAACTGCAGCCCCCAGTAAACCGAGTTTGACAGGCAAAGTAAGCCATGCCAAAGCGTGGTCTGGGCCATAACTCAAACCCGCAGAAATGCCAGAGACCAGCACAGATGCTGTTAAAACTGCTATCAAAAATACCACGCGCTGGGCAGACGTGCGTATGATGGAATACGCCAACAAAACAGGTATCAACGCGCCCAAAAGCACGCAAAGCAGCTCCGCCCCAGGCAACAAGGGCTGTAGCTCGATGGTGCGCATAGGCAGCCACTCTAAAAAGGGGGTGTTGGACAACGCATCGCCCAAAGCGGCCTCCACCCGCTCCAGCACCTGCCCCAGCCCCAAAGGCACGGCTGCTGGAAAAATCACCGCAACTGGCCACAACGCCAATAAAACCAGCCCACCCCGCGCATGTTGCACAAACCATGTGTACCGAAAATGGCTCCAGCGGTCTATTGCGCCCACTTTTTCAAGCAACCAAGCGGCAAGGCCACCCAACCAGCCCCCCAAAGCGTTGAGCCACAAATCGACATTTGACGCCACGCGAGACGGCAAATAATTTTGCAAACCCTCCAAACACATGGACAGCGTGAACACCAGCATGGTGACACCCAAAACCGCATATTTGCCATGCCCAGTGCGCAACGCCGTTAAAACACCTAAAAATCCCAAAGGCACGTAGCCAGTAATGTTGATAGCCACGTCAAACCCCGTCCAATACTTGGGCAAAGGCTGCGTCAGATAGGCCCAAGGGTAAATGCCTTGGTTACGCCATGCATCAAATGGGTACAAACTGGCGTAGATAACCAAGGCAATGTATGCCAAGGTCAATGGCCAAGCTGCAGTTTTTTTGGGGCTTGGCATATGAACGTCAAATTAAAACGGTTTAACCACGACCAAAATCACCGCCGCAAGCAAGAGCATCACGGGCACTTCGTTGTACCAGCGGAACCACACATGGCTGCGTTTGGAGGTATTGTTTTCCAACTTCTTCAACAAACCACCACAGCTGTGGGTGTAACCAATCGCCAAAAATACGACAAACAGTTTGGCATGCATCCAGTATTGCCCCGCGCCGCGACCGATACCATAACCCAGCCACAACCAAAGCCCCAAAATGACCGCCGGAAAAGACAGCAAGTTGGTAAAACGGTACAGCTTATGAGCCATCAACAGCAAACGGGCACGCTCGGCCGCAGAATCTCCAGGCACCATGGCCAGATTCACAAAAATACGTGGCAAATAAAACAAACCAGCAAACCAGCTGGCGACGAAGACGATGTGCAGGGCTTTGATCCAGAGCATGTTTGATTCCTAGCTGGTTTTAAAGTTTAAGATTCAAGCGTGTGCTTCGTTCAAGGACATGTCCTCTAAGTGCAGCGTGTCGTTCCAACCGACCAGCGTGAAGCCAGCAGGCGTCCACAGCAAACGGTTGATGACCGCATTGCCCAACGACCAAGTACGCGGCGCTTGTATGCCTTGGCCCGTGGCAGCGCGGTACAGCACATCCATCACGCCGCCATGCGCAACCAAAGCAATTTGTTGCCCTGGATGGCGCGCCGCCAAAGCTTGTGCCGCTTTCAAAATACGGCTCGTAAACTGAGTCAAAGACTCGCCACCTTCGGGACAAAAATGGGGGTCGCGCTGACGCCAACGCAGTGACTGATCGGGCCAGAGCTGCGCAATTTCGTCAAACGTTTTGCCTTCAAACACACCAAAACCACGCTCGCGCAAGCCTTCGTCTGTCACCACTGGCACGTCAGTGGCTTTGGATATTGAGAGAGCCGTGTCATACGCACGCCACAAAGCGCTGCTGTAAATGGCCACAAGTGGCTCTTGCGCCTGGTTTTTAGCCAAAGCTACGCCCAAACGTGCTGCCTGCTGACGCCCTTTTTCATTCAGACCGATGTCCAGCTTGCCTTGAATACGGGTGTCCACATTCCATGCTGTTTCACCATGACGTATAGCCAGCACCCTTGTGGCTTGCGCGTTCATCATAGGCTCACCACCTGCAAATTTGGCATAGAAGCTGCGAACGAAGCGTTTGGAAACTCTTCCGCATCAAAGGCTTTGTCTCCCTCTGGGTCGGCGATGCCGTTTGCCTTCAAACCTTTGAAGTCAAACTTGCTGCCATCCATCAAATGCGAGGGCACCACGTTTTGCAATGCGCTAAACATGTTTTCAATGCGCCCAGGGTACTTGACCTGCCACTCGCGCAACATGTTACCCACCTGCACACGCTGCAAGTTTTGCTGGCTGCCACACAAGGTACAGGGGATGATGGGAAACTGCTGCTGCGCTGCCCAACGAACAATGTCTTTTTCGTTCACATACGCCATGGGGCGAATGACGATGTGCTTGCCTGAATCGCTGACCAGCTTGGGCGGCATGCCTTTGAGCCGACCGCCGAAAAACATGTTCAAAAAGAAGGTTTGCAGCATGTCGTCGCGGTGGTGACCCAGTGCAATTTTGGTCGCGCCCAGCTCTTCAGCCACGCGGTACAAAATGCCACGGCGCAAGCGGCTGCACAGGCTGCACATGGTTTTGCCCTCAGGGATGACGCGCTTAACGATGGAGTACGTGTCTTGGTTTTCAATGTGGTAGGGCACACCGATTTTTTTCAAAAAATCCGGCAAGATGTGCTCGGGAAAACCGGGTTGCTTTTGGTCCAAGTTGACCGCTATCAGCTCAAACTGAATCGGTGCACGCTGTTGCATTTTG
>JBDKJU010000101.1:0-7535 GCA_039796435.1 Pseudomonadota bacterium
CAGCTCTCGCCCAATCTGGTGCAGACTTTGGAGAACAATCCCGCCTTTATTCACGGCGGCCCGTTTGCCAATATTGCGCACGGCTGTAACTCGGTCATCGCCACCAATGTGGCCTTAAAGCTTGCTGATTACGTGGTCACCGAGGCTGGTTTTGGTGCTGACTTGGGCGCTGAAAAATTTCTTGACATCAAGTGCCGCAAGGCGGGTCTCAAGCCCAATGCGGCGGTTATCGTGGCCACTGTGCGCGCCCTCAAGCATCATGGCGGCTGTGCCAAAGAAGACCTCAACAAGGAAAATCTGGCGGCGTTGGACAAGGGCATGGTCAACCTGGAGCGTCATGTCAACAACGTGAAGAATGTGTACAACATTCCTTGCGTGGTGTCGATCAACCGCTTCACCGCCGACACCGATGCCGAGATGAATCTGCTCACTGAGCGCATCGCCAAGTTGGGCGCCAATGTGGTGGTGGCCAATCACTGGGCTGAAGGCGGCAAGGGCGCTGCCAACCTGGCGCACAAGGTCGTCGAGCTGTGTGAGCAGGCGTCTAATCCTACCTTCGTTTATGAAGACAGCGATAGTCTGTGGGACAAGATGAAGAAGGTGGCCACCAAGGTGTATGGCGCCGCTGATATCTCCGCCGACACCAAGGTGCGTGGCCGCATCAAAGAGTTGCAAGAGGGCGGCTATGGCCACTACCCCATTTGCGTGGCCAAGACTCAGTCAAGCTTTTCAACTGATGCCAGCGTTCGCGGCGCACCGTCGGGGCACATGGTCAATGTTCGTGAAGTGCGCTTGGCAGCCGGAGCTGAGTTTATTGTGATGATTTGCGGCGACATCATGACCATGCCTGGCCTGCCTAAAGTGCCCTCGGCCGAGGTCATCGACATTGACGACAATGGCAAAGTGGTGGGTTTGTTTTAGTATTGTTGCTGGGTTTTCAACCCAGCCTAGCGCTTGTGCACGACAGGCTATGCATGAGCACGACAGGCCATTCGACGGGCTAATAACTGGCTTGCCAGCTTGGCTTACAGCACCCCTCTTTGCTTCAAACGCGACAGAGTCTCGGGCGTGATGTTCAAGTGACTGGCCAGTTCGCGTTTGGGGATGCGGTTGATTAGGTTGCCGGTCTTGCGCATAAAGCGCGTCACCCGTCCGGGTGAGTCAAGCAGGTGCAGGGTGATCACATGCGCCATGACATCGCTCATGATGCGCATGACATGGAGTTCAAAGGCCTGTTTGAGCTTGGCGTGCTTGTCGATAAAGGCCACCCAGGCTTCCATGGAGATCTTGGCTACTTGCGCCTGTTTCACCGACACGATAGAAAAAGGGATGGGTGTTCCGAGACGATAGGCGGCGTAGCTGGTGTCTATGTCACCTTCGGTGGCAAAACGCAGAATCATTTCCTTGCCTTCGGCATTGTTGACCACGCGCTTTAAGATGCCCGAAACGATAAAGTATTGTTCCATGGCCTCATCGCCTTGGTGCTCCAAGGCCTGACCTTTGTTTAAATCAACAATCTCTAGCTGCGGCATCAGCTCTTGAAAGGCTTTGTCGTCCAGCAGACGCAGCAATTTGTTCATGCGCAGGGCAGTGGTCACTGCATAGGCATCTTTGTGGGCATGGGCTAACATGCGCGCCAGTATAAGCCCAAATTTGGCCTTTTTCGCCGATCTGCGTCAATTCTGCCGCAGTGTCTATTGATGGTCATCAATGCGCAAACAGCTGGCCGTCTCTAACATAGAGCCACTAAAATATCGCGACTTAGAAAGGCTTTTTTGCATGTCTGCTGACCCAAACAACCAAGAGACTATCGACGGTTTTCACCTCGTTATTGATGCCCTCAAAATGAATGGCATCAACACCATTTACGGTCTGCCCGGCATCCCCATCACAGACCTGACACGCAAGGCTCAGGCCGCAGGCATGCGCATGCTGGCTTTTCGGCACGAACAAAACGCTGGCTATGCCGCCTCTATCGCAGGCTTTATTACCCAAAAGCCAGGGGTGTGTCTCACCGTTTCCGCCCCCGGGTTTTTAAATGGCCTGAACGCCTTGGCACATGCCACGGTCAACTGCTTTCCCATGATTCTGATCTCCGGCTCCTCCGAGCGCGAGATCGTGGATTTACAGCAAGGCGATTACGAAGAGATGGATCAGCTTGCCATTGCCAAGCCCGTGTGCAAAGCCGCTTACCGCGTACTGCACGCTGAAGACATCGGCGTGGGCATTGCGCGTGCCATACGCGCGGCCATGAGTGGCCGGCCAGGGGGGGTGTATCTGGATTTGCCTGCCAAGCTGTTTTCGCAGGCCTTGCCCATGTTGCAGGGCAAAAATTCTCTCATTCAGGTGGTAGACCCTGCTCCGGCACAACTGCCCGGCGCCGAGGCCTTGGCGCGTGCCTTGGCCTTGCTTAAGGGTGCTAAAAAGCCACTGATCGTACTTGGCAAAGGTGCTGCCTATGCGCGCGCCGAGGCTGATCTCAAGACCTTTATCGAGTCCACCGGCATACCTTATCTGCCCATGTCCATGGCCAAGGGCATATTGCCAGACGTACACGAACAATGTGCTTCTGCGGCTCGCTCTTTTGTCTTGCCAGAGGCCGATGTGGTGCTCTTGATAGGCGCACGCCTGAACTGGTTGCTCTCGCACGGCAAAGGCAAGACTTGGGGGGGCAAAGATGCCAAGGCTTGGGGCGGACAAAAATTCATTCAGATCGATATCTCTGCGCAAGAAGCTGACAGCAATGTGCGCATTGATGCGCCATTGGTGGGCGATATTGCCTCGGTGGTGTCTGCCTTGCTGCCGCAGGTGAAGGGCTATCAGGCGCCCGCCGAGTGGGTCGCGGCAGTGAAAGATAAAAAAGACAAAAACATCGCCAAAATGGCCGAGACCTTGGCCAAGGACCCAAGCCCGATGAATTTTCACAGTGCCTTGAATGTGGTGCGTGACATCGTCAAGGCCAACCCTGAAGCCATGCTGGTGAACGAAGGCGCAAACGCTCTTGACTTCACCCGCTCCATCGTTGACATGTACCAGCCACGTAAGCGTATTGATGTGGGCACCTGGGGCATCATGGGCGTGGGCATGGGCTACTGTGTGGCGGCGGCGGTCGAGACCGGCCAGCAAGTGATCGCCATCGAGGGCGACAGCGCCTTTGGTTTTTCCGGCATGGAGGTAGAGACCATTTGCCGCTACAAGCTGCCGGTGTGCATCGTCATCATGAACAACAATGGCGTGTACAAAGGTACCGATGTGGACCCCACCGGTCGTGACCCCGCGCCCACCGTGTTTGTCAAAAACGCCCGCTACGACATGATGATGCAGGCTTTTGGTGGCGTGGGCGTACAGGCCAACACCCCGGCCGAGTTGCGCGCCGCGATGAACGAGGCCATAAAATCACGCCTGCCCACCTTGATCAACGCCGTCATTGACGAGACGGCGGGCACAGAGAGCGGCCGCATCACTTCCTTGAACCCTTCCGCCGCCAAAAAAACCGCTTAACCTATACCGCTTAACCTAAAGACCCCACATGCAAGCCTTAAAAGACGTCCGTATTCTCGACATGACCCACGTGCAGGCAGGCCCCACCTGCTCGCAACTGCTCGCCTGGATGGGCGCCGATGTCATCAAATTTGAGCCTCCCGTGGGTGATGCCACGCGCGGCCAACTGCGGGATGTGCCCGGTGCCGATTCGCTCTACTTCACCATGCTCAATTGCAACAAGCGCTCCATCGTGGTCAACATGAAATCGCCCGCCGGCAAACAGGTGTTTGCTGACCTGCTGAAAGAGTGCGACATCGTGATGGAAAACTTCGGTCCCGGCGTGCTTGATCGCTTCGGTTTTACTTGGGAAGACATACAGAAAATCAACCCAAAAATCGTCATGGGTTCGATCAAGGGTTTTGGCTCCTCTGGCCCATACTCTGACTTCAAAGCCTATGAAAATGTGGCGCAAGCCATGGGCGGGGCCATGAGCACCACCGGCGTGCCCGAAGGTGCGCCGTTTGTCACCGGGGCGCAGATTGGCGACTCCGGCACTGGCCTGCATCTGGCCATTGGCTTGCTGGCAGCTCTGCACCAAGCGCGTCGTGATGGTGTGGGCCAATATGTGGAAGTGGCCATGATGGACGGGGTGATGAACCTTTGTCGCGTCAAGTTCCGCGACCATCAGCGTTTGACCCGTGGCTCCTTGCCCGAGTATTCAGTGCCCACGGCGCAAGGCATGGGCGAGACCCCACGCGCGGGCAATGACTCGGGTGGTGGGCAACTCGGCAACGCCATACATTGCAAGCCACATGGGCCTAACGATTACCTCTACATCGTGGTGCAGGAAGCAGTGTGGACCGCCCTTGCCAATCGCATCGGGCCTGATGTCGGGCGTCCCGATTTGGCAACGGATGCCAAGTTTGCCGTCATTGCCGACCGTCGTAAAAATCAGGCCGAAGTCTGGGCCCTGCTCAATCAGTTTGCGGCCAATTACACCAAGCGTGAGTTCATGGCCATTTTGAACCCCATTGATGTGCCTTGTGGCCCCATCATGTCCACCGAAGATCTGGCCACTGATGAGCACGTCAAAGGACGCGATATGTATGTCGAGCTCGATCATCCGCAGCGGGGCAAGTGGTGGAACGTCGGCATGCCGATCAAGCTCTCTGCCTCTCCCGCCGTGATTGAACGCTCACCACTTTTGGGTGAGCACAATGAGGAAGTGCTGCAACAGGTGCTTGGCTATGATGCGGCCAGAATCGCGCAATTGAAAACCGATGGTGCCTTCAGCGCTCCGCCGAAGAAATAATAAATACGTTTTCGCTGACTCTGCCTTCATCACCACAAAGTAACAGGCTGGATTGAGACCCAGCATCATCACAATTAACCCGCTGGGTCTCGACCCAGCTTACG
This sequence comes from Pseudomonadota bacterium, assembly GCA_039796435.1. GTDB lineage: Bacteria > Pseudomonadota > Gammaproteobacteria > Burkholderiales > Casimicrobiaceae > JBDKJU01. Next base: position 4,900 of record JBDKJU010000101.1, read on the forward strand.
GAGATTTATATGAAAGTAGCTATCATTGGCCAGCAAGATTTTGGCAAGGCCGTGCTGGAGGCCCTACTCGCCCGTGGCGACACGGTCACTGCTGTCTTTTGTGCCCCTGAAAAAGAAGGTGCTCGCCCCGATGCCTTGCGGGTGGCGGCACAAGAGCGCGGCTTGACCGTGCATCAGTTCAAATCATTAAAAGCTCCCGAGGCGGTGGCAGCCATGCAAGCCGCCGAGGCTGACATTGGCATCATGGCCTATGTCTTGCAGTTTGCGCCGCAAGAGTTCGTCAGCATCCCCAAGCACGGCACCATTCAATACCACCCCTCTCTCTTGCCCAAATACCGTGGCCCCAGCTCTATCAGCTGGCCCATCATCTGTGGCGAGAAAGAAACTGGCCTCACCATCTTCCGCCCCACCGACGGGCTGGATGAGGGCGCCATCATCCTGCAAAAGACCACTCCCATTGGCCCGAACGACAGCCTGGGCTCGGTGTATTTTGATCGCCTCTTTCCCATGGGCGTGGCCGCCATGATTGAGGCTGCCGATTTGGTGGTGGCGGGCAAGCACACCGAAACCATACAGGACGAAAGTCAGGCCACTTACGAAGGCTGGGTGCGTGACAATGAGTGTCGCATCAATTGGGCCAACCATGCCACGCAGGTGCATAACCTGATTCGTGGCTGTAACCCTGCGCCCGGTGCCTGGACTTTGGCGAGCGGCGTCAAGCTTTGGGTCTATGACAGTGAGCTTGAAATGGTGCGCACCTTTGGCACGGTGAAAGGCAAAATTGGAGAGGTCGTGGAAGCTGGCAACGGCAAGCTGGTGGTCACTTCGCAATCAGGCCGCATCCACATTGCCAAGGCCAAACTGGGCGAGGGCAAAAAAGCCGCTGCTGACAGTCTGGGAATTGTCGTCGGCACCGTGCTTGGGGTGTGATGCGTATTGAGTGAAGTGGTAGGCAGAATATGGGCCGAGTCACTGCCGGTGGTTTGTGCAAGGCCTCTATTTTTTTTCAAGTATGATTGGCTGCGATCCAAAGTGCAGCCAACTTTTGCCAGTCATTGAGATAGTCGAGTGAATTGATTTCAATTTGGGTCAACTGTGCGGCAGCAAGTGTGACGGGCAATTCGGCTTGAAATGTGTTTAAACGTTTGTAGATGCTTTGGTGTCCGCGCATCGCCAGCGAAGGGGTGTCAAGGGCGGCTTTGGCAGCCAAAAATTTGCGTACACTGGCGATGACTTTATTGGTTTCGTTGTGGTGGTAGCATGGATCAATGCCCGCCAGATCGCTTATCGTTGACTTATCCTGATAGGGCACACCGGTCATCACCAGGGCGTCGCGTTTTCCATCGCTGCGGTTTTTGTCAAAATGCATGGCGCCAAAAGCAAGGCCGCATTCAAAGGGCATGTTGAATCTGGGGAGTCTGCTTTTTTCGTCTAATTCCACGCGGCTGACATCGTGGATGGACAGTCGAGATGTTTCAATAAGGCGGAAAATTTTGTTTAATCTTTGCTCACGTCCTCCGGTATCTTCAAGGGCATGGCGGGCGAAAAATCCGCAATCGTGAACGGTGAAAATTATCGCATCGAATAAGGTTTTGTAAGCAACGTCAAATGGGCAATTGATGAAGACCGAGCGCTCATAAGGTACCGTCATGTCCAGACATTATTTTTTCTTGAATGATTCGGCGATTTTGGCAATGGCGGCCGCTGAAAGTTTGGTACGCGATTGAGGGATGAGTACGGGCGCGTAGATTTTGGTCTTGCTGCTTTTTTTGCTAGTGCTAGTGGTCACTGAGGCAGTGCCTTGGCGCGAACTGACCGCTAAGACAGTATCATTTTTACCCACACGACCACGAGCATTTTGAGCTATATTGGGTTTTAAGGTGCGCATGTGGTGTGTGAGGATTTCAAAGAGTGTGCTGTGATTTTAATTGATTGAAAATTGTGCTCGGCATTTACAATCTGATTATGAAAATCGCAGTAGCACAATTGAATTTGATGGTTGGCGCCTTAAGCCAGAATGCCGAGAAAATCTTGCAGGCGGCGCAGTCTGCTGTTGCTGCCGGGGCGCAGATGATGCTGACCTCGGAGTTGTCGATCTGTGGTTATCCACCCGAAGATTTGTTGTTAAGGCCCAAATTCATCGGTGATTGTTTGACCGCGAGTGCGCGCTTGGCCGAGCAATTGCCTCCTGAGCTTTACGTGGTGTTGGGGCTTCCGACGCGCTCAGAGCAAGGCTTGCGCAACAGTCTGCGGGTGTATCACGGTGGGCGGATTGTGGCGGAGTACCACAAGCGTGAGTTGCCCAATTACGCTGTGTTTGATGAGAAGCGCTACTTCACCTCGGCGAATGCGGCATGTGTGTTTGAGTGCGCCGGGGTCAAATGTGGCTTGCTGATTTGTGAGGACATGTGGTTGCCCACAGCAGCAGGTGCGAGCAAGGCAGCGGGGGCAGAGTTGCTGTTGGTGGCCAATGGCTCGCCCTACCATACTGAACAACAAAGTGCCCGCCGAGCTCAGGCTGGGGCACGGGTGCGGGAGACCGGTCTGCCCTTGGTGTATGCCAATTGTGTGGGCGGGCAAGATGAGCTGGTGTTTGATGGCGACAGCTTTGCACTGAATGCCAAGGGCGTTGAAGT
>JBDKJU010000102.1:0-2745 GCA_039796435.1 Pseudomonadota bacterium
CTGGCTGCGTTCCGAGCGGGCATTGGAGGTGATGACATCTACCCCTTCTATGCCCGAGAGAGAGTCTTCAAGCGGCTTGGTGACTTGGGACTCCACCACCTCTGGTGAAGCACCCTTATAAAAAGTGTCGACCGAGACCACCGGTTCATCGATTTTTGGGTATTCGCGCACAGCCAGGCGTTTGTAGGAAATAGCCCCCACCAACACCACGCACAAAGACAACACCGTGGCAAGCACGGGCCGTTCAATACACAGATCTGCGAGCTTCATTTTTTCTCCCCCTGCCTGTTGTCTGCGCTCTTGCCTGCGGGGCTGGCATTTGCCGGAGTGCTCTCCGCTTTTTTGCCCTCGCCCTTGCCATCGCCTTGCTTGTCTGCGACTGCATTGCCAGCGGGGTTGCCGCCGCCCCCACTACCACTACCACCAGGAGCTTGCGCAGGGCGCACCGCACCGCCATCGCGTACTTTTTGCCAACCAGCCGACACGATGGTGTCGCCCGCGCTCAGGCCGTTCAACACCTCAACTTTGCCTTCCTTACGCTGCCCTAGGTCCACCTTGGTGCGACTGACGCGACCATCGAGTACGCGGAAGATATAGGTATCATCACCCTGTGGCACGATGGACTGTTCGGGGACCACGAGTGCCTCGGCATTGTCGTCGAGCAGAAGCCGCACACGAGCAAACATGCCGGGATTCAGTTTGCCGTTGTTTTTCATGCTGGCTCTGACCACCACAGAGCGTCCGTTGGGGTCAAGCTGAGGGTTGATGGCATAGACCATCCCCTTAAATTGTTCTTTGGGAATGGCATCAAGAGTGATGCTCAGTTGCTGCTTGTTTTTTACTGCCGTGGCAAATATTTCTGGTACTTTAAAGTCCACTTTCAAAGCATCTAGCTTTTCAATATTGACAATGTCCTGTCCATCTTTGAGATAGTCGCCAATGGCGGCCAAACGCAAACCAGCCACGCCCGACATGGGGGCATTGATGGTGAGTCGGCTTAGCCGTGCCTGCACAACGGCAGTGCCGGCCTCTGCGACTTTGAGCGCGTTTTCTGCCTCATCTTTGGCCTGTCCACTGACAAAACCCTTGGCCTGCAATTCCACCGCTCTTTCGTATTTGGCCTTGGCCAGTAGTTGATTGGCCTGCGCCTGTTGCAGCTCAGCACGGGTGAGGCTGGCATCCAGCTCTACCAGTTTCTGCCCCTTGGCGACGCGTTGCCCTTCTTGAAAAAACAAGCCGGTGATCCGCCCTGCCACCTCGGAACGCAGCACCACCGACTCGTCTGAGCGCAAACTGCCTACTGCGGTGACCGATCTGGGCAAGGCCATGGTGCTGACTTTGGTCATTTCGACAGCCACTGGCCCGCCAGCCCCGGGTGGACCGCCAGGGCCACCCGCACCTGCAGGTCGTTGGCCGGCAGTAGCATTAGCATTAGCATTGGTACCAGTACTAGCAGGCGCACTGCCCGCAGCGCCTGCCGCAGCGGGAGCGGCCGCTTTTTCAGGCTCTTTTTTTTCTGCGGTTTTACCGATGGGGCCAGACGGTTGCCCCCCGGTAGAGGCTGAGGCAACAGTGGGATTAGTGCTTAAAGAATAATAATAAAAACCGCCAGCACCCAGTAGGCCGCCCAAGAGGGCGGCAATGATTCCATAAAGTGTTTTTTTCATCGGACTTAAGTCTAGACAACCACATATTATGACTTAAGCCCATGCATCAATTCATGAAAATCTCTATTTGTTTAATCGACGCAATAGACTAGAGGTATCCCAGCGCCCGCCGCCCATATGCTGTACATCAGCATAAAACTGATCGACCAAGGAGGTGACCGGCAAGCGCGCGCCGTTGTTTTTGGCCTCTGCCAAGCAGATACCTAGGTCTTTGCGCATCCAGTCCACGGCGAAACCAAAGTCGAATTTATCGTCCACCATGGTGTTGCCACGATTTTCCATTTGCCAGCTTTGCGCCGCGCCTTTGGAAATAACCTCGATGACTTTTTTCATGTCTAGGCCAGCTTTGCTGCCAAAGTGTATGGCTTCGGACAAACCCTGCACCAGACTGGCGATGCAGATCTGGTTGACCATTTTTGCCAACTGTCCGGCACCAGTGGCCCCGAGCAGGGTGACGGCGCGCGCATACACCGCCATGGCGGGCTCGGCCTTGGCAAAGGTGGCCGCATCTCCGCCACACATGATGGTGAGTTTGCCGTTTTCGGCTCCAGCCTGACCGCCGGACACCGGCGCATCGATAAAGGCGATGCCCTTTGCCGCACAGGCGGCAGCCAGTTCACGCGCGAGGTCGGCAGAGGCCGTGGTGTGATCAACCAAGATGGCGCCGGCAGACATGCCAGCCAAGGCCCCAGTGTCACCATAGACCACCGAGCGTACATCGTTGTCATTGCCTAAGCACATGAACACCACCTCGGCGCCAGCCACGGCTTCTTTGGGGGTGTGGGCAAACTGGCCGCCGTGTTGCGTGCTCCAGGCCTCGGCCTTGGCCGCTGTGCGGTTGTAGACAGTGACTTGGTGACCAGCTTTTTGTAAATGCCCAGCCATGGGGTAACCCATGACACCAAGACCTAAAAATGTGCACTTCATTGTGAAACCTTTCTGTGAAAATAAACCACTAAATAAGTAATTAAAATGGATTTTAGTGTCTAGATATCATATGTCCAAAATTCTTTGCTTTTTTACTTTTTCACTGTTGAGCACACTGTGTCTGGCGCAGGATGTACTCAAACAATTGCGT
>JBDKJU010000103.1:0-4204 GCA_039796435.1 Pseudomonadota bacterium
GCCACATTGATCACGTCGTCGGTGCGACCAAGGATGAAGTAATACCCCTCGGCATCACGAATTGCCCAGTCAAATGTGGAGTACCATTTTTTGTCCTTGATGGTAGAAAAATAGGTTTTGACAAAGCGTTCATCGTCCCCCCACACCGTTGACATCGCCCCGGGAGGCAGAGGTGGGGCGATGGCCAAAACGCCTTTTTTATCTGCCTCAGTGATGAGCTCGCCCGTCTGATCATCCACCAGTTTTACATCAAAACCATACACGGGAAACGAGGGGGACCCAAACTTGCGCGGCGTGTTTTCTACCCCTGGCTGAGCAGCAAGGATAGGCCAACCACTTTCGGTTTGCCAATAGTTATCGATAATTTCCACCCCGCCTAAAGAGTCACTCACCCAACGCGCTGTTGGTTCATCTAGTGGCTCACCAGCCAAGAACAAGTACTGTAACGTGGGCAATGCATATTGGGTCATGTACTTAGGGTCTTGCTTTTTCAACACCCGAATGGCAGTAGGCGATGAAAACATGGTCTTGACCTTGTTCTCCGCCACAATTTTCCACCAAATGGCTGGGTCTGGACGCAGCGGCACTCCTTCATACATGATGGTGGTATTGCCATTGAGTAAGGGACCATAGACGATATAGCTGTGGCCGACCACCCAGCCAATATCACTGGTGCAAAACATGGTGTCGCCAGGCTGCAAATCAAAAATCTTACGCATGCTGGATGTGAGCGCCACCGCATAACCGCCAGTATCGCGCTGCACCCCTTTGGGTTTGCCCGTGGTCCCGGAGGTGTACAAAATATAGGAGGGTTCGCTAGACTCCAACCACACACATGGCACCTTGCTGTTCAGGTGCGACAGTCGCATGCTGTCCCAATCGCGATCACGCGTGGCATCGGTCTCCATTGGGGCAAGACCGCGATTAAACAGCAGCACTTTATCTGGTTTGTGATTGGCCAAACGTATGGATTCATCCAGCAAGGGCTTATAGGCAATGGTTTTGCCCATACGCATACCTGCATCACTAGAAATGATCAGTTTTGGACTGGCATCGTCAATACGTGATGCCAAGGACGAAGCCGCAAAGCCACCAAACACCACGGAATGAATGACGCCGATGCGCAAGCAAGCCAGCATGGCAAACACAGCCTGCGGAATCATAGGCATATAAATAAGCACGCGGTCGCCCTTGCCCACGCCTAGGGTCTTGAGCATGCCAGCCGTGCGATTGACCTCGTTATACAGGTCTTGGTAGCTGTACTTAACTTCCAGTCCTGTTTCTGTGGAAATGAAGTTCAAGGCCACCTGTTCTGCCCTATTGCTCAAATGCCGATCGACCGCATTCCAGCAAATATTGGTCAGCCCCCCCACATACCACCGCGCAAATGGCAGTTTGCTGTCATCGCATACTTGTTCAAAAGGCTGATGCCAGTCAATGAGTGATGCCTCTTCGCGCCAAAAATCGGCGCGCGCTTGCATGGAATGCTGGTAGTGGTCTTGGTAGGTCGCCATATCAATATCAGTAATTATGAATTACGAATGCAGTATTTTAACAAAAGCTCTTATATAAGACTGAGGACTAATCCAAGCGATTGGATTCAGGCAATTATTTCGGCGCTAAGCGTATCGCCCCATCTAGTCGAATGGTCTCCCCGTTCAACATCACATTCTCAAAAATATGCTGGGCCAAATGAGCATATTCAGCCGGAGTACCCAAACGCTGCGGGAAAGGCACAGCAGCGCCCAGCGATGCTTGAATTTCAGCAGACATATTGCCCATCATCGGGGTTTCAAAAATACCTGGCGCTATGGTGCACACACGTATGCCAAAGCGTGCCAACTCGCGAGCAATGGGCAAGGTCATCCCCACCACTCCTCCTTTGGAGGCGGAATACGCCGCTTGCCCGATCTGCCCATCATAAGCAGCCACCGATGCGGTGTTGATGATCACCCCGCGCTCGTTAGGACCACTGGACAGCGCTTCGTTTTTGCTCATGCATTCGGCGGCGACGCGGATCATGTTGTAACTGCCAATCAGGTTGATGGTGACGCATTTGGCAAACCTAGCCAAAGGTGCGGCCCCGTCCTTGCCCACCACACGTTCACCCACCGCAATGCCCGCGCAATTGACCAATCCACGCAATGGACCAAACGCTTGTGCCGCAGCCACAGCAGCCACCGCATCGGCTTCAGAGGTCACATCAGTACGCACAAACTGCCCGCCCAGTTCCTGCGCCAAAGCCCAGCCGGCATCCTCATTCAAGTCTGCCAAGATCACTTTTGCACCTGCAGCAGCAAAGCGACGCGCCGTTCCTGCACCTAGGCCAGATGCACCACCAGTAATCAAAATTGCGCTGCCCGATAATTGCATAATACCCTCTTAATGTAAACCTCGAATTGTAGTCATGTCACTTGAAATCAATTTCACCGTAGGCTCAAAAGCGGCATCTGCCCCCTGCCCTTTACTTGCTGGCATGGCGAATCGCCACGGCCTGATCACTGGTGCCACGGGCACGGGCAAAACCGTCAGCCTGCAAGTGCTGGCCGAAGGGTTTTCACGCCTGGGAGTGCCCGTATTTATGGCGGACGTGAAGGGCGATCTCATGGGCTTATCGCAAGCGGGCACTGCATCACCAAAGTTTGTGGAGCGTCTGCAGAAACTCGACATTGCCACGCCGCCATTTGAAAGTTTCCCGGTCACCGCCTGGGACGTGTTCGGCAGCAGCGGGCATCCTATGCGTGCCAGCATCGCCGAGATGGGGCCATTACTTCTGTCGCGCATACTGGATTTAAACGAAGTGCAGTCTGGGGTGCTGACCGCAGTGTTCAAAATAGCCGATGACAAGGGGCTGTTGCTGCTTGACATACAAGACTTGCGCGCCATGCTGGCGCATGTAGGCGAACACAGTAAAGATTTGACGCTTCACTATGGCAATATCAGCGCAGCCAGCATTGGTGCCATTGTGCGTGGCTTGTTGACGCTGGAATCGCAGGGCGGGACGAAATTTTTTGGCGAACCCGCCATCAATCTCGATGACCTGATGCAGACGGTAGCTGGCAAAGGTGTCATCAATATCCTCTCAGCCGACAAACTGCTCTTGTCACCCAAAATTTACGCCTGCTTTTTACTGTGGCTGCTGTCAGAACTATTTGAAAACCTTCCCGAGGTCGGAGATTTGGACAAACCCAAATTGGTTTTTTTCTTTGACGAAGCACACTTGCTGTTCAATGAGGCTCCAGCCCACCTGCGTGAGCGCATAGAACAGGTGGTGCGCCTGATTCGTTCAAAGGGTGTGGGGGTCTACTTTGTGACCCAAAACCCACTGGACGTGCCCCCCATCATCTTGGGGCAACTGGGCAATCGTATTCAGCATGCCTTACGTGCTTACACTCCACGTGATGCGGAAGCAGTCAAAACGGCCGCAGCCACCTTCAGACAGAACCCGGCATTTGACTGTGAGCAAGCCATTTCAGACTTGGCCGTGGGTGAGGCGCTGGTCTCCACCCTAGATGAAAAAGGCCGCCCGCGCATGGTGGAAAGGCTCTTCATCGCCCCGCCCAGCTCACGCATTGGCCCCGTGACAGAGGACGAACGCAAGGCCGTGATCTCCCAATCCTTGGTGGCGGGCGTCTATGAACAAACCCTGAATCGCGTCTCCGCTTATGAAAGTCTGCAAGCGCGGGTCAATGCCGACAGCGGCCAGGCACCCGCACAAACGCCGTCAAACACCGAGCCCAAAAATGAGGGCGGTGGGCTTTTTGACCAGCTGGGCGACCTATTAGGCAAGGCCAAAGACAGTTTGGAAAAGCCCCGCAGTCGCCAGACTCCCTTAGAAGCGGCGGCCAGTTCCGCTGCTCGTGCGATTGGCAGTGAGGTGGGGCGGCGTGTGGTGCGTGGAATATTGGGCTCGTTGCTCAAACGATAATGTGACCCATAAAAAAACCACCATGTCACATGGTGGTTTTTAATGTTGGTGCCCAGAAGAGGACTCGAACCTCCACAGTGTTGCCACCGCTAGGACCTGAACCTAGTGCGTCTACCAATTCCGCCATCTGGGCTGCGGTTCTCCGTCGGTCGCAACCGACAGAGGCGCGAAGTTTAATAGACCGGTACGATTTGTCAACTCGACCCCCGTTCCGACTTCTCCACGTTCTTCCGGCGGACCTCTTCAAGTGAGCCAACAGACCTGGGTGCCTCCCAC
>JBDKJU010000104.1:0-7098 GCA_039796435.1 Pseudomonadota bacterium
CAAACGCAAACGCAAAGAGGCCGGCGCTGCCGGTGAAATCACGTTGCCAAAGGGGGTGTTGTGGGTGGCTTGGGTGCGCGGGGTGGATGACTGCGCTGACCTGTTTTTGGCTGAGCAACCACTCAGCGATTTGCATGCTGTGGCGAGCCTGTGCCTGCATGCGGGTGGCCATGGTTTTCAGGCCACGCTGAGCCAGATAAACATCATCACCGCCGCTGGTTTGCCCCAGATGCGTGGCGTAATCGTAGAGGGCTGGCCAGGCAGTTTCATTGGCGATGACCACGCCCATGGACACATCGGAATGCCCGGTGATGTACTTGGTGGCCGAGTGAATGCTGATGTCCACGCCTTTAGTGAAACTTTTGAAGTACAGTCCAGTTGCCCAAGTATTGTCGCAGGCGACCAAAGCACCGTGGCTGTGGGCCACCGCGGCAATGGCGGGAATGTCTTGCAGTTCAAAACTGTGTGAGCCGGGCGATTCACAGTACACCAGCCGGGTGTTCGCCTTGAATAATTTGCTGATATCCTGACCCAGCAGTGGGTCATAAAAGTCGGCGCTGATGCCATAACGCGGCAGCACTTCTTGCACCAAGTGACGGGTGGGGGCGTAGGCACTGTCGGTGATCAACACGTGGTCGCCCGCGCCAACATAAGCCAATATGCCAGCAGCGCAGGCCGCTGCCCCAGAAGGAAACAGGCGCGCACGATAGCCGCCTTCGAGGCGAGAGAGGGTGTCGCACAGGGCAAAACTCGCGGGTGTGCCTTTACGGGCGTAGGTCATCACCCCGTCTTCCCCACGGCTGAGCGCCTCGTAACGCTCGGCCATGGCGCCGGTGTTAGGGAATAGTACGGTGGAGGCGCGGTACACAGGGGTGTTGACAATGCCGCCGTAGCGCTCGCTGTCTACCCCGAGATGGATCAGATTGGTGGCATCGGACATGGTTTTTGAATGATTTATTGAAAAGCCTGTTTAGTTGTCTTCACCAGACCACAGCTGGCGTGCCAATTCACGCTGCTGCATTTGCCGTTTGCCACCGGTGGACTGCTCATGTGTGCCAGCCTTGCGTTGGCGAGCAGCCACGGCCACGGGGTTACGTGGCTTGGGTGTTTCTACCACGATAGTCACCGTAGGGGAAACGTTGGGCAAAATCGGTACCTGGCGATTTTTCATGCGGCCCATTTTGCGCAAAATTAATCAAAAATGCAAGCCTTTTGATGTAATTTGCTAAAACTTGGCCTTTTTTAGGTCTACCGCCCGATTAAACACCCGCACTGGGCGACAGTCGGATTTGCGGTCTGCAATGAAATAACCCACGCGCTCGAATTGCACGGCTTCGTGTGTGGGCAATTGCTCAATGCTGGGCTCTAGCCAGATGTCGCGCTCAAGCACGGAGTTAGGATTCAAGTGGGTTTGGTAGTCGCCACCACTGTCGGGGTCTTCAATGGTGAATAAACGATCGTATAGTCTGGCCTTGGCCTTGATGCCGTCGGCAGCGCTGACCCAGTGGATGTTGCCCTTGACATTGCGGCCACCACTGCCGGATTTGGTGTCAGGGTCGTAGCGGCAATACAGGGTCGTGATCTGGCCGTCGGCATCAGTTTCCAGGCGTTCACATTTGATAATAAAGGCGTGGCGCAAACGCACCTCATTGCCTGGACTCAGACGAAAGAACCCTTTGCTTGGTGTGTGCATGAAATCGTCACGCTCTATGTACAGTTCGCGGCTGAACACAAACTGCCTGTCCTTGGACTCGATGCTGGGGTGAAAGGAAGCACTGCATGCCTCTTGAGCATCTTCGGGGTAGTTTTCAATGATGACCTTGATGGGGTCTACCACGGCCATCACTCTCTTGGCCTTGGGTTCAAGGTCATCGCGCAGGGCTTGCTCCAAGGTGGCCACGTCTACCCATTGCGGGGACTTGGACACGCCGATGCGCTCGCAAAACAAGCGTATGCTGGCGGGACTGTAGCCACGTCGGCGCAGTCCGGCCAGAGTCGGCATGCGTGGGTCGTCCCAGCCATCCACCAGTCCGTCGTTGACGAGGGCCAGCAATTTGCGTTTGCTCATCACCGTGTAGCTTAGGTTCAAACGCGCAAATTCAATTTGCTGTGAGTGGTGTGGCACGAGTTCGCGACAGTGCTCCAAACACCAGTCGTAGAGTGGGCGATGGTCTTCAAACTCCAAGCTGCACAGGGAGTGGGTGATGCCTTCTTTGCCATCTGAGAGGCTGTGGGCAAAGTCATACATAGGGTAGATGCACCAGGCATCTTTGGTGCGGTGGTGGTGCACATGACGGATGCGGTAGAGGGCCGGATCACGCAGATTCATATTGGGGGATGCCATGTCGATTTTGGCGCGCAAGACATGCTCCCCTTCGGCAAATTTACCGGCACGCATGGCCTCGAAAAGCCTCAGATTCTCTTCCACGCTGCGCCCACGAAAGGGCGAATCTTGCCCCGCCTGGGTGAGCGTGCCACGGCCACTGCGCATGGCCTCGGCGCTTTGCGAGTCAACATAGGCAAGACCTTGCTTGATGAGATGAACGGCACATTGGTACAGCAGCTCAAAATAATCAGAGGCGTAGTACAAATGCGTGTCCCAGTCAAAGCCCAGCCACTGCACCATTTCCTTGATCGAATTTTCATATTCGACGGACTCTTTTTCAGGATTGGTGTCATCAAAACGCAGGTGGCAATGTCCCGCATTTTCGGCGGCCATGCCGAAGTTAAGTACGATGGATTTGGCGTGGCCAATGTGCAGATAGCCATTGGGTTCTGGCGGGAAGCGCGTGACCACGGCTCCGTTCCATCTGCTGTTTTTGTTGTCCTGAGCAATCAGCTGGCGGATAAAGTGTGAGGGAGGGCTGACTGAGGATGGTGCGTGTTCTGACATGGCCGCATTTTAAAATACCCTCATGTCAGGGCAAAGTAAAACAGTTGGCGCATTTCTCGCCGATGCCAAATCAGTGATCGAGCAGGGCTTGCCCCTGCAGTGGATCAGAGGTGAAATTTCGGGCCTGAAGCTCGCGGCTTCCGGCCATCGGTATTTCGATCTCAAGGATGCGACGGCACAGGTGGCCTGTGTGTTGTACAAGTTCAAGGCAGCGCGTGCCACAGTCGCGCTGCGTGAAGGTCTTGAGCTAGAAGTACTGGCCTTGCCCAGCATTTATGAGCCACGCGGAAGTTTTCAAGTCATGGTCGAAGGCGTGCGTCCTGCAGGTTTGGGGGCGCAGCACGAGGCGTTTTTGCAGCTCAAGGCCAAGCTCACCGCAGAAGGTTTATTTGACAGCGCGCGCAAACGCAGCATGCCAGGTTTTGTGCGCAGCATAGGCATCATTACTTCCGCTTCCGGTGCGGTCATTCATGATATTTGCACCACGGCGCGCAGCCGCTGGCCAGGCATCACCTTGGTGCTGTATCCGGCTCTGGTGCAGGGGGCAAGCGCTGCAGAGAGTTTGGTCGCGGCCTTAGAGCTGGCCAATCAACGCAGCAGTGAAGAGGTGTTGGTCATTGCGCGCGGCGGAGGCTCGGCAGAAGATTTGAACGCCTTTAATGAGGAGGCTTTGGTGCGCGCCGTGGCTGCTTCACGCTTGCCGGTGGTGAGTGCGGTGGGGCACGAGACTGATGTGAGTTTGTGTGACTTTGCTGCCGATCTGCGCGCTCCCACGCCAACGGCCGCTGCCAGCATGCTCACCCCCAATGCCCGCTTACTGACACAGAAAATCGATGAATGCGCACTGCGGCTGCAGCACGCACTTAAACAAAAAATGCAGACGCAACGCTGGCGTGTGCAACAACTGATGGCCGGCATTCGTCACCCCATGCAAGGCATTAACGAAGCCCGCCGACGCTTGCGTGAGCTCAGGCAAGGCCTACCCTTGATGATGAGACAGCACATGCAAGCGCAGCAATATCGATTGCATCTTGCGCGCAAGGATTTGCTGCTTGACTTCAATGCCCCGCGTGCCCGACTATGGCGTGTTCAGGACCACTTACACACAGCTTATCGTCAAGCCTTGGTGCAGCAGCAAAAACGTTTGCATCTGGGGCAGGCGGCTTTGCAGCTCCTGGCCCCTGATGCTGTGCTGGCACGCGGTTACGCCTGGGTGAGTAACAGCGCAGGCGTGGTGGTGGGCTCAGTGGCACAGGTGGTGCGAGATGAAGCGATTTATATTCAATTAAAAGATGGGCAAGTAAAGGCAGTTGTCACATGAAGCAATTACACACACTCGCAGCACGCACATTAAAAATTGTGGACTGCTTAACAGACCACCGCCGCAATGCCGCTTTGCGCATGCAAGTCGGGGCGATTCACATAGATCATTCCAAACAAAGGCTGGATGCGGCCGTGTGGCAGGCTTTGCTGGCGCTGGCAGAAACACGGCAAGTCAGCCAAGGCATTGCCCGCATGTTTGCGGGTGAAAAAATCAACCACACCGAGGGCAGGGCCGTGTTGCATGTGGCCTTGCGAGCGCCAGCAGGCAACTATGTGGTGGATGGCAAAAACATTTTGCCTGAAGTGCATGCCGTGCAGGCACGTATGCGGGCCATGACGGAAGAGATTCAGAGTGGTGCCTGGCGTGGGGTCAGCGGCCAAAAAATAGAGCGCGTCATCAATATTGGCATTGGTGGATCTGACCTAGGGCCGCGTATGGTGTGCACGGCTCTGAATGCCCATACGCCCATGCGCCTGGACACCCGCTTTGTGGCCAATGTTGACCCCACCGATTTGGCTCTGGCCTTGCGCGGAGCTGACCCACACCGCACCTTGTTTGTGGTCACCTCCAAGACCTTCACCACCACTGAAACTCTGATGAATGCGCAAGCGGCGCGGGCGTGGTTACAAGCCACTTTGGGAGAAGACGTGGGTCGGCATTTTGTCGCCATTTCAGCATTTCCCGAGCGTGCTGCGGCTTTCGGTATACCGCCTGCGCAAGTATTGCCCATGTGGGATTGGGTGGGCGGGCGATACTCCCTGTGGTCGGCCGTGGGCTTGCCCATTGCCCTGGCCTTTGGTTATGAAGTGTTTGCCGAGCTGCTGGCTGGCGCGCATTTGATGGATGAACATGTGCGCCAACAGCAGCTGAACATGGCCGTGCAAATGGCCTTGATTGCGCATTGGAACAGTGACTATCTGGGCGCCAGCAGTCAATTGGTGATTCCCTACTCAGAGGCGCTTGCCCGCTTGCCCGCATTTTTGCAGCAGCTGGAACTCGAAAGCAATGGCAAGCGCGTTAACCATCAGGGCGAGCTCATTCAGAGCAGTGTGCCGGCCTTGTGGGGCGAGGTGGGCAGCAATTCGCAACATGCTTTTTTCCAATGGCTGCATCAAGGCACACAGATTGCCCCTGTTGATTTCATCGTGTTGAAGCAACAGGCTGGCTTGTCGCGCGCGCAAACGCAGACCTTGAATGCCAATGCGCTGGCGCAGGCGCGTGCCCTGATGCTGGGTCAAACGCATGCCGACCCACACCGTGAATTTCCGGGCAATCGACCTTCCAGCATGATAGTGTTGGACAGCTTGAATGCCCATTCCCTAGGCCAGCTTATCGCTTTGTACGAACATAAAGTGCTGGTGCAGGGCATATTGTGGGGCATCAACTCTTTCGATCAGTTTGGTGTTGAGCTGGGCAAAGCCATTGCCAATCAAATAGTGCCGGTGCTGCAAAAAAATGCAGCAGCAGAGAGCAAGATCGCTGAGTTTGATGATTCAACCCAGCATTTGTTGCACATTCTCGCTGCAGCAGGCGTGGATTAAATTTGCTCTTGTTGCTTAGTATGCGTGCCTTACCGCCTGCAACTCCTTTTATTTTTATGCAAAAATAAGGCATGAACGACCGCCACGACATCATTGAGCAAGCCCCACCGCCCAAGCGCCAGCGCGTGCAAATGGCCGATTTGGCGCGCATGGCGGGCGTGTCTACCTCCACGGTGTCGCGGGCCTTGAACAACAGCCATTTGGTCGGGCCTGAAACCACGCGCCGCATTCATGAACTGGCCAAGTCGCTGAACTACACCATCAACGAAGGGGCTAAAAATCTACGCACTGGCCTCAATCGCACGGTCGCCGTGGTGGTGCCTTACGATGAACAAACACGGCAAAATTTGAGCGACCCATTTTTCCTCACCTTGCTCGGCGCACTGGCCGATACCCTGACCGAACGCGGACACGACATGCTCATCACCCGCGTCAATGCCGAGCAACTGGAGACTGTCGCCAATGTCTACGAGACCGGCAAGGCCATGGGCATCATCATGGTGGGGCAGTGGCACCACCACGATCAGCTCAACGAGCTGGCGGTGCGCGGCGTGCCCTTTGTGGTGTGGGGAGCACAACTGCCGCAACAGCTGTACTGCACAGTGGGCTCGGACAATGCCTGGGGGGGCTACATAGCCACGCGTCACCTCTTGGTGCGTGGACGCAAACGTCTGGTGTTTATGGGGGATGTGAGCCTGCCAGAGGTGGCGCAACGTTATGAGGGTTTTCAAAAAGCCTTGGCTGAATACAAGATTGCGCCAGAGCAGAGCCAACATGTTTCCTGCCCCTTTGTGGCAGAGCTGGCCGAGGCTTGCATGGAACGCATGCTCGACGAACGACAGGTATTTGATGGGGTGGTGGCGGCGGGTGATTTGATTGCCTTGGCTGCCATGCATGTGCTCAAAGAGCATGCAGTGGCCATGCCTGAAAAAGTAGCGGTGGTGGGCTACGACGACATTCCGCAGGCCAAGGGTTTTATGCCCGCGCTCACCACGGTGGCACAGCCACTGGACAAAGGCGCAGCCCTGTTGGTGGACAATTTACTCGCCATTGCCCGCGGTGAAAAGCCCACCCCCCGCACCGTGCCTACCGAGCTCATTTCAAGGGCAAGCGCTTGATGACGGGCATTACCGACTTGGGGTCATTAGTAGTTGCCACCTTGATTTTTCTTGCCATTCCCGGGCCAGGCACCATCAAGTTATTGGCCAGTGTGGGCGAAAAAAACGGTGGCTGGGTCGCCGGCCTGTGGGCCAGTGGCGGGTTGCTCAGCGGTGATTTTGTGTGGATGGTGCTGGCTCTGTCGGGCGTGGCGGCGCTTGCCGCTGCCTATCCGCAAGCCT
>JBDKJU010000105.1:0-3179 GCA_039796435.1 Pseudomonadota bacterium
TGAGATGCGCCTAGATGCTTTGCCGGACTATGTGTCTAGGGTGGGGGCTTTGCGCGATGTGAATGCTGAGTTTTTGCATTTGCCCGAGGCTGACTATGCCACTTGGCTGTGCGCAGAGGCGGTGGACAGTGGCCACGCAGTAAAGACCGACACCCATATTCGGGCCTGCACGGCACCGATTTAACTATTCAATTTATCTGCTTATATTTCTTTGGGGCGTGTGATTGTGTGGCTTGGACTTTGTTCGATCACCCCGCCTCCTAGGCACACTTCATCTTGGTAGAGCACGGCGTATTGCCCTGGCGTGGGGGCAAATTGTGGGGCAGCAAAATGAAGATGTAGACCATCGTCACTAATGTGGGTCTGGGCATTGGGCATGCGATAGCGGGTCTTGGCGGCCAGATTGTCGGTGGGCGATGGGGGCAGTCCGCAGATCCAGTGGGTGTCGGACAGGGCGATGTGTTGCTGATACAGCCAGGGGTGGGCATGTCCCTGCACCACGGTGATGGTGTTGGCGACGAGGTCTTTGGCGGCGACAAACCAGGGCTCACCGCTGGATTCTTTGCTGCCGCCGATAAACAGGCCTTGGCGTTGTCCCAAGGTGTAGTAGGCCAGACCTTGGTGTTCGCCGATGATTTTGCCGTGTTCATTCAACATCGCCCCGGGTGTCTTGGGCAAGTAGGTTTGCAGAAAATCGCGGAAGGGGCGTTCGCCAATAAAGCAAATGCCTGTGGAGTCTTTTTTGGCAAAAGTGGGCAGTTCAGCTGTCTTGGCCATGGCGCGAACCTGCGGCTTGCTCAGGGCATGCAGCGGGAAGACTGCTTTGCTTAGTTGCGCCTGATTCAGGCGGTGTAAAAAATAGCTTTGGTCTTTGTTGCCGTCTTGGGCCATGAGCAGCTCATAGCCCAGCGCACCTTCACGCACGCCTGCATAATGGCCAGTGGCAATAGCATCTGCCCCCATGGACATGGCGTGGTCCAGAAAGGCTTTGAATTTGATTTCGCTGTTGCACAGCACATCGGGGTTGGGGGTACGCCCAGCGCTGTATTCAGCGAGAAAATGGGCAAACACCCTTTCTTTGTATTCTTTGGCGAAATTGACGGCTTCGAGATCTATGCCGATACGATCGGCAACGGAGGCCGCATCGATGAGGTCTTGGCGAGAATTGCAATATTCGCTGTCATCATCGTCTTCCCAGTTTTTCATGAACACGGCGGTCACATGGTGGCCTTGTTGCTTTAATAAAAGCGCCGCCACCGAGGAGTCTACCCCACCTGACAGACCAATAATGATGTGTTTTTTCATGGTGCAATTTGGGCTTCGCTTAAAAACAAAAAAGGACATGCAAGCATGTCCTTTTTTGCAGCGTCAGCTAAGTTACCGAGTATAAAACTCAGTTTAAAACTCAGTTTAAAACTTAGGCAGCTTTCTTAGCAGCTTTGGCTTTCTTGGCTTTTTTAGCTTTCTTGGCTTTTTTCTCAGCCTTAGCAGCTTTAGCGTCGGCCTTGGCTTCTGCCTTAGCAGGAGCAGCAGCGGCAGGAGCAGCAGCAGCTGGCTTAGCAGCGGCAGGAGCAGCAGCGGCGGCAGGAGCAGCAGCAGGAGCTTGTGCGAAAGAAGCAGCAGCGAACAAAGAAGCGATCAAGGTAGCGATCAATTTCATGGTATATCCTCTCAAAGATAAAGTTAAAGAAAATTTAAACTAACGCGCATCAGCTTTTGCTATCGGAACTTATGTAAGACTGCATGTCTTACTGGGGAGCCGGTGGCTGCTGTTGGCTTTAGCGTCGTCAGAGCCAAAAACGAGGCGCCATAAGTTCGGTTGACAAATTTACTGAAAAACAATAAACCAGCCTCGAAAATGGCGTGCATAGGCTTCTGACACGAACTACGTGATTATGACATAGTTTTTTGAAAAATGCAAATCAGTGTTCCGAATTTGAACAAGTATCTACACTGCAGGCAAAGTTTGTACGCTGGTGGATTTTTGCTCAAGCCATTTTTTTAACAATGGAACAGTGATGTGGCTTTGTTTTTCCAAAGACATTTCATCAAGACCGTCAATCACCGCCAGCAAACTGCGGATGTCACGTTGCCAGTGCCTGAACAAGTATGACACCACTTCTTTACTCAGTAAAAAGCCGCGTCTTAGCGTTTCGGTGTCTATGGCTGCCATCACGGCTTCTTCGCGCAGGGGCATGAGTGGGTAATGGTTGCCCATGAGCAGACGGGTTTTGAGATCCTCACGTAAAGTGAGGGCGGGCAGCGCCTGATGCAGGCTGATCACAAAACGACTGTCAGGATATTCATTGAAGTGCAGGAATATACGATTGGCGAGCTGCTCGCTCAAGGTGTTCGTGTCAAGCAGAATGAGCCCCTCACTTGGCCACTCTGCGCTCTCATCGGGGCTATTGATGCTACTGAGTAATGCGGTGGCAGCAGCATGCAGCAGGTGGCTCTTGCCGACACCCACGCCGCCCCATAGCACGAAACTCCGGCCTCGATTGGGGGAGGTGCTGTCAAATAAAAATAATTTGAGCGCAGCGAGCGTGGCGGCATTGTCGCCGGTGATGAAGTTGTCAAAATTTGCCGCAGGCGGTGGCGTAAGCGGCAGCAGAAGTTGTTGCATCGACGACCTACTGATAGAGGCTACTGTTTTGGTAGCTGTGTTTGGCGCGCCGCAAAGCCACCAACAGCACCGCACTGGCGGGCACCGCCAGCAGGACTCCGACAAAACCAAATAACTGGCCAAAGGCCAGCAAGCTGAAGATGACCGCCAGAGGGTGGAGTCCGACACGTTCGCCGACCAGCCAAGGGGTGAGTAGAAAACCTTCGAGCAGTTGGCCTATGCCATAGACAATCAGCACTGCCCATACTTGGTAGGCGGCGACCTGCCCTGATTCAGGGGTGAGCACTGCTACCATGCCCAAGATAAAACCCAGACCAAAACCCAGGTAGGGAATGAAAACCAAAAGGCCGGTGATGAGGCCAACGGGCAACCAAAATTCCAAGCCGGCGAATTTAAGTCCAAGGCAGTAGTACAGGGCCAGCAACAGCATGACCGAGGCTTGTCCGCGCAGGAACTCGGCCATGACGGTGTTGATTTCGCCCAGCAAACTGTCAGCAGTGGGTTTAAGACTGCGCGGCAGCAGCTCGTTCAGGCGGGCAATGAAATGTGGCCA
>JBDKJU010000106.1:0-8158 GCA_039796435.1 Pseudomonadota bacterium
CAAAGCGGCTTCACCGAGGTGGGCTCCAGCGGCTCCGGATTGTTTGAATTTGTTGCCGGCAAGACCAGTGACTTTCCCAATGGCTACTATCTTTTCCGTGGCACCCTGAGCTGGGGAGATGACTTTCAGTACAGCAAGCCAGTGGCCTGCAACAACCCAGTGGGGCGTGATTATTTTTCACGCTTTGATCTTTTTGTGCCGCAAGTGCGGCAGCACCTCACTCCTGCCAACCCTTTGCCAGTCAATGATGGACAAACCGCCATCGAGTACTACAACGTGATCATCAACCACTACTTCATGGAGGCGCGAGTGAGTGAAATCACCCTGCTCGATACGCTCAAAAGCAATGGCTGGTATCGCACTGGCAAGTCCTGGGGAGTGTGGCTTGAAAACACGGCCAATACGGTGAAGGTCGACCGTTTTTATGGCGATCGCGCCGTTGGAGGGCCCAACTCACATTTCTTCACCGCCTCAGCGCCTGAAAGTGCCAGCCTGCAAATAAAAAATTCTGGCTGGCAATACGAGGGCACGGCTTTTGCGGTCGCTGCCCCACTGGCCACCACCGGGCTTTGCCCCGCCCCTCTGCGTGGCCTATACCGCAGTTTCAATCAACGCTACCAGCGTATTTACCGTGACTCGGCAACAGGCCTACTTACCACCGACTCCAATCACCGCTACTATGTGCAAGACCCCAACAGCACGGGCACCGACATCGCCAGCTGGATGAGCGCACAGGACTGGGTCAGTGAAGGCGCGGGCAAACCAGTGATGTGTGTGCGTTGATGCCCATGCAACGCTTTCTGGCCTACACCTGGGCGGCGCCAGTGAGCCTGTTTGGCTTGCTGCTGCTGCTACTTGCGCGTGGTCTGGGCGCGCAAGTCTGCGTGCTTGACGGAGTAGCAGAATGTTCTGGTGGCCCCATCGACAAGATTTCACGCCTGCCGTTTTTCAGTCAGTT
Source organism: Pseudomonadota bacterium (assembly GCA_039796435.1). Classification (GTDB taxonomy): domain Bacteria; phylum Pseudomonadota; class Gammaproteobacteria; order Burkholderiales; family Casimicrobiaceae; genus JBDKJU01. The sequence goes on from JBDKJU010000106.1 coordinate 959, forward strand.
CGCTGCCATCACCCTGGGACACATTATCTTTGCCAATGACGCGGCCTGCATGCAAAGACTGCGCGTGCATGAACGCACCCATGTCAAACAATACGAGCGCTGGGGCCCGCTGTTTCCACCTTTGTATCTGCTCTCTAGTGCCTGGGCGCTCCTACGCGGCAAACACTACTACCGTGACAATGTGTTTGAAATCGAGGCCTTTGCAGCGCAATACGCTGACGAAGCCGCACAGGCACAAAAAAACGCATGATTCGGGCTTTTTTCCAGGCCTTGTGGCGTTACCGCTATTTGGGACTCAACCTGATCGAACGTGATCTGTCCAACCGCTATGCCGGCGCCGCCACCGGATTTTTTCTGGCCTTGTTACAGCCGCTGTTGCAGCTCGCCGTGTTTGCCTTGGTGTTCGGTGTCGTCTTCCCCTCTGCGGCCAACAGCGGTCACTCTTTCGTGCTCTTTCTCGCGCTTGGGCTGTGGCCCTGGCTCATGTTTCGTGAAGGCCTGGGGCGTGCCAGCAACAGCTTGGTGTCACAGGCGGCCCTGATTGGCAAGGTGGCTTTCCCACGTGCGCTTTTGATCATTGCCACGGTCACCGGCAGTTTTTTATTGCACCTGATGGGCTTTGCCTTGGTGCTGCTGGTGCTGGCACTTTTTGATCAGACGATTTACCTCGCTGGCCTGCCGCTGGCTTTGTTTTACCTCTTGCTGCTGTGGTTGCTGGCCATGGCGCTGGGCCTTTTCGCCAGCACACTCACGGTGTATTGGCGTGAGTGGGAGGTGGTGCAAGAGGCGCTGCTGCTGGCCCTGTTTTACCTCACCCCCATTCTCTACCGTCTGGACACGGTGCCCGTGCTGTGGCGTGATTACCTGAGCTTAAACCCTCTGGCCAATGTTTTTGCGCGCCTGCGAGATGCCTTGCTCAAAGGCCACAGCGATTGGGCCATGAGCGAGCTTGTCGCATTGCTGTGCGTCAGCACCCTGTTGTTGCTGTCCATATGGTGGTTTTCACGCCTGGAGCCTCACATTGATGATGCCCTCTAAAGTTCTTATCAACGTTGAAAATCTCTCCAAGCACTACCCTTTACACACCCGCGGGGTGCAGGGTTTGCGCTCTTTGTGGGCGGCGTTAAGAGGGCGGCAACAGCACACTCGCCAGCACTTCACGGCCCTAGAGACCATCCATTTCAGCGTGGCACGCGGAGAGTCCTTGGCCATCGTGGGCGAAAACGGCGCAGGCAAATCCACCTTGCTCAAACTCATTGCCAAAGTGGCCGAGCCCAGCACTGGACTCGTCACCGTCAACGGCACTGTCAGTGCCTTGCTGGAGCTGGGCAGCGGCTTTCACCCCGAGTTCACCGGTTTGCAAAACATCGAGCTCAATGCCGCCTTGTTGGGCTTATCGCCTGCCGACACGGCGGCGAAAAAGCAATCTATCATTGATTTTGCCGACATCGGCGAGGCCATTCACAAACCAGTGAAAACCTACTCCTCGGGCATGGTGGTGCGTCTGGGCTTTGCCATCGCCACTGCCATGAAACCCGACCTGCTGATCACTGATGAGGTCATGGCCGTGGGCGATGAAGCCTTTCAAAAAAAATGCATCAAGTGGATTGAACACTACCTCGCTCAAGGTGGCACACTGCTGCTGGTGTCACACAGCATGTACCATGTGCAAAAGCTTTGCCGTCAAGCGCTGTGGCTGGTGGCCGGACAACAAAAAATGCTGGGCAATGCCGATGAAGTGGCCATCGCCTACCAGTCCTATCTGGCTGACAAAGAAGCGGCCAAAGCCGATGCCGCGCTGCATCCGGCCATGCATGCAAAAGACTTGAGTGAGCAAACCCATTATCAATTGCTGCAATTTGGCATCAGCCACACTGTCGATTCTCCCCCTGCCTCCAACCTTGTGCTGGGCATGGGAGAAGATCTGTATCTATCCGGGGAAGTCCACTCACCCGATGACAGACCACCGCATGTGTTTGTGGGGCTGGTGACCCAGAATGACACGGGTATCTATGGCACAGGTTCAGAGCTGGCGGGCTATCGCCTCACCCGCATAGCCCCCAAGCAATACCGCTTTACGATGAAATTTCAGCAGTTAAGCCTCTTGCCAGGACACTACCAAGTCAAGGCCCATGCCATGGACCCTGAGGCCATGCGTCTGTTTGATGTCATGCGTTGTCACCTGCAAATCAAGAGCAATTCGAGTGCCGATATGCGCGCCCTGGGCATGGTCAAATTGCCACACCAGTGGTTGTAAAGTGGCCCTATGCCAACCTTGGTCTGTCGCCAAAAGCGCCAGCCACCACACCTCCGACACCTCCAGCACCTCCGACGCTTCCGACACCTCCGATGCCCCCGCGCACTTGCGCCTATGCCCACCTGCACGCATGAACATGCACTAAGCACATACCTACATACATACATACACACATACACAATTACACATGCTTGCCTACTTCGAAAAACTCGTTGACCCCTATCCCGACAACGATGGCAATAACGACAGCAAAGTGGCCTCGCCCTCGACCACTGCCGTCCCCAATACCCTGCTCAAATTTCTCTGGCACAGCGCCCAAGGCACACGCCCTTTTATTCTCGCCGTCACCGTGCTCACCGCGATAGTGGGGTTCTTTGAGGCCATCTTGTTCGCCATGTTGGGCAATGTGGTCGACTGGCTGGGCAAAAGCAGCCCTGCCACTTTATGGGCCGAGCAACATGAGAATTTAATCCTGCTCGCGCTGGTGGTACTGGCCAGCCCGCTCATGGTGTTCTGGCAGGCTGCAGTCAAACACCAATCGCTGATGGGCAATTTCCCCATGCGCTTGCGCTGGAATTTTCACCGCGCCATGCTCTCGCAATCGATGAGCTTTTATCAGGATGAATTTGCCGGACGCATCGCCACCAAGGTGATGCAAACCGCGCTGGCCGTGCGCGATGTGTGGATGATGTTCGCCGACATTCTGGTCTATGTGCTGATTTACTTTGGCACCATCGTGGTGGTGTTGGCGGCATTTGAGTGGCGCATGATGTTGCCATTTCTGCTCTGGCTGTGTCTGTACATTGCCTGCTTGCGCTTTTTCGTGCCCCGTCTGGGCAAGATCGCGCAAGCCCAAGCCGATGCCCGCGCCCAGATGACGGGCAGGGTCACTGACGCCTACACCAACATCTCAACTGTCAAACTGTTCTCACATGCCCAGCGTGAGGCTGCCTACGTCAAACGCGCCATGCAGGAATTCATGGGCACGGTGTACACGCAGTGGCGCTACATCACTCATTTTGATGTCGCCAACCAAGTGCTCTCAGCCGTGCTGATTGCAGGCACCGCTGGCATGTCGCTCTATCTGTGGGTGCATGGCCAGGTCAGCGTGGGTGCCGTGGCCGCGGCCTGCGCCATGGCCATGCGTTTGAACGGCATGTCACACTGGGTGATGTGGGAATTCGCGCAACTGTTCGAACATATCGGCACCGTGCGCGACGGCATGGCCACGCTGTCCAAACCACCGAGCATCGTTGACCGGGCCTTGGCTGCGCCTTTAGTGGTCAGTCGCGGGGCTTTAGAATTTCGCGCGGTGGATTTCTCCTACGGCAACAAAAAAAAGGTATTGTCCAACTTCAACTTAGTGATCAAGCCGGGTGAAAAAATCGGCCTTGTCGGGCGCTCAGGGGCAGGCAAGTCGACACTGGTGAATCTGCTCTTGCGTTTTTATGAACCTGACACAGGCAGTGTTCTGATCGACGGACAAGACATCAGTGCAGTCACCCAAAACTCTCTGCGCGCGCAAATTGGCATGGTTACCCAGGACACCTCGCTCCTGCACCGCTCTGTGCGTGACAACATCGTTTATGGCCGGCCCGAGGCCAGTGAGCATGACATGCAGCATGCCTCGCAACGCGCCGAAGCCGATGAGTTTATTCAACACCTACACGACCAAAAAGGCAACACCGCCTACGATGCCCAGGTGGGCGAACGCGGCGTCAAGCTCTCCGGCGGGCAACGTCAGCGCATTGCCATCGCCCGCGTCATGCTCAAAGATGCCCCCATCTTGCTGTTGGACGAAGCCACGAGCGCTCTCGACAGCGAAGTAGAGGCGGCCATTCAAGCCAGTCTCTACCGTTTGATGCAAGGTAAGACCGTGGTGGCAATCGCCCACCGGCTCTCCACCATCTCTGCCATGGACAGGCTGATTGTGCTTGATGAAGGTCAGATCATAGAAGAAGGCAGCCACGCCGAACTGCTGCAACGCAACGGTTTGTACGCGCGTCTGTGGGCGCATCAAAGTGGCGGCTTTCTGGGGGAAAATTAAGCCACGCGCAGCTGCTGTATCAGCGCCTGCGCCGTGTCGGCCACCAGCAGTTGTCCCAACTCCTCAGGGTGATAAAAGCCCTCTCCCTCCATGTGTTTTAGCCACTTCAGCCAGTCATCAAAATAACCTGCCGTGTTCAACAAAGCGATCGGTTTTTGATGAAAACCCAGCTGCGCCCAAGTCATCATTTCGTAGAGCTCATCCATCGTGCCCAGCCCCCCAGGCAGAGCCACAAAAGCATCGGCCAGGTCAGCCATCAACTGTTTGCGGCTGTGCATGTTTGCCACCACCTGCATGTGGCCAATGTCACTACGGCCCAGCTCACGCCGCATCAAGGCCTCGGGAATAATGCCGGTCACCCGCCCCCCCGCATCCAGCACCCCTTGCGACACGGCACCCATGATGCCTTGGCCACCCCCGCCGAAAACCAGCTCTATTCCGGCTCTCGCCAAAGCCTCACCCAGAGCATAAGCCTCCTCGGCATAGATGGTCTTGCTGCCCGAGCGCGCGCCGCAGTAGACGCAAACACGCTGGAGATTATTGGGCTTGATGTGGCTGGTCTGCATCGTTAAAATACTGCTGTGATCGGAATCGTCATTATTGCGCACACGCCACTTGCAAGCGCCTTGTTGTCTGCTGCCACCCATGTCTTGGGGGCCGCCCCTGCCCAATGTCTGGCCCTCGACATTGGCCCACATTGCTGTCCGGCAGAGGATTTAGACAGCTTTCTGCAACAACTGCACAGCGTCGATCAAGGTGAGGGTATCTTGGTGCTGACCGACATGTACGGCGCCTCGCCTGCCAATCTCACCAGCAAACTGGTGGCCAAAGGTGCGGTGCGGGCGGTGGCCGGGGTCAATCTGGCCATGTTGGTCAGAGCCTGCACCTCGCGCAGCCAGGGCATGGAATACCTCTTGCGCCGAGTGGTTGGTGGTGCCTGTGACAGTATTTTTGAAATTGAGCTAGACACGAGCGAAACCGGCAGTTGCCGCATTTCGCAAGCGCTGGCAGGTCAGATGAAAGTCGCCGCATGATTAGCAAAGAAGTTGAAATCATTAACAAACTGGGTTTGCATGCCCGTGCCTCTGCCAAACTTACCCAAACGGCCACTCGTTTCGCCTGCGACATCAACATCACCCGCAACAACCGCACCATCAATGCCAAATCGATCATGGGGGTGATGGTGTTGGCCGCTGGCAAAGGCAGCAAAATCACCATCGAGACCAAAGGTGCCGATGAGCAGGAAGCCATGCAGGCACTGACCGAATTGATTGCCAATTACTTCGGCGAAGGCGAGTAATACTCAGCCACCACCAGCGGCTGGCCTGACACTCTTTTTTTAGCCGTAAAGAAATAAAAAAAAGCCCAGGGAATTGCTTCGCCTGGGCTAACGGGGGATTGACTAAGGAGGGTTGGGTGACGATTTGTACCGCTGATGCGGCTAGTAGACGCTGCGCGCTGCAGACACCAAACGCAGCAACTCAGATTCTTGATTATCAAGGGAAGCGGAATAGTAATTGTCTGCTTCGTTCTGCTCCACAGCAGAGTTAGACTCGTGTACTTGACTGTCAAATGTGGCTTCCATTTTTTATTCCTTTCTCTTGATGTATTAGCTTAAGCAGGATGCGTGCCAAAATAAAAAACACTTGACCGCAAGAGAGATTGCCACACTGCCGTCAGCAATTTGGTGCTTTTTAAGCGAAGTTTGTCGCTATTTCCTGCAAGATAAACAAAAAATATCTTTAACTTATTGTTTTTATTGATTTTATTTTGTCGCCAAATGCCAACAATACCAAAAACACCAGCAACGCCAGTATCCACCACGTCAAGCACACTGCCCCCCCAACAGCACAAGGCCGTCGGCAACAGCAGAAAATACACCCCACACCACAAAAATGTGGCTCGTGGTGTAGCTATGATGCCCCCTATTTTGCTTGGTCAGGCCACCGCTATTCGTTATTTTGCTTGAAAAAAGCAGGCTCTAGGTTGTGTCTTTGCAATAACTTGTAGAAATCTGTGCGGTTGCGATCGGCCAAACTGGCCGCCTTAGCCACATTGCCTCCGGTCAGTTTGAGCAGCCGCACCAGATAATCGCGCTCAAAAATACGCCTCGCCTCATCAAATGTGAGCAATGGCTTACTGTCTTCTAAACCTTGTTGTATCAAGCTTGCGGGAATGATCTGGGTGGTAGATAAGGCCACTGCCTGCTCAATCAGATTTTCAAGCTGACGCACATTGCCAGGCCAAGGCGCAGCCACCAGCAAGGCCAAGGCATCGGGTGCAAGCTGTTGCACTGCACGCTCGTATTTTGTCGCAATTTTGCGTAAAAAATGCGTTGACAGCAAGGGAATGTCTTCACGTCGATCAATGAGTTTGGGTAGACGCAAACTGACCACATTCAGGCGATAGTAGAGATCTTCACGAAAACTGCGCTCAGCGCGCATCTGATCAAGGTTACGGTGCGTGGCCGACATGATGCGCACATTGACCGGTATGGACTGGGCACTGCCCACTGGACGCACCGCGCCTTCTTGCAAGACACGCAGCAATTTCGCCTGCAGCATCAAGGGCATGTCGCCGATTTCATCTAACAACAGGCTGCCACCATCTGCGGCCTGAAATAGGCCACGGTGGTTGCTGGTGGCCCCGGTAAAGGCGCCACGCGCATGACCAAAAAGCTCGCTCTCCAATAGGGCCTCGGGAATGGCGGCGCAATTGATGGCCAAAAAAGGTTTGCTGGCACGCCGACTGGCTTCGTGCACAGCCCGAGCCAGCACCTCTTTGCCAGTGCCTGACTCGCCCTGTATGAGCACCGAGGCATCTGAGTCTGCCACCAGCCGACTGCGCCTGAGCAAATCTTCCATCAGCGGGCTGCGGGTGATGACCGTTTGTTTCA
>JBDKJU010000107.1:0-3854 GCA_039796435.1 Pseudomonadota bacterium
CAAAAAGATTGGCCAGCACTTTCATGTAGTCTGCCCCTGCGGACACTAGGCCATTGGCGCCGCCCGCAACGGCAGCAGCCACTTGTGCTTGCGATAGCCCCTCGCCCAACAGGGAGATAAATTGTGTTTTGTCCGGATTCAAGAAAAACTCAAACAGGCTTGCGGCATCATTGCCGCCACCATCGGCCAACAGCACCTCATCTGCAGCATAATCGCCGACTGCGGCGGCCGCTTTTAATTGGGTGACAATGCCAAAGGCCGAGAGGTCAGCAGCTGCGCCAACAGGGTTTACCCGCGCTCCACCCACAGCAAAACTGGTGCAGGCGCTGGCATTGGGGTTTAATACCACATTGGTCTGTGAGGTGGCGATGTAACGTGGACAGGGGTTGCTGAGCGAGAGGCCGGCGGCGACATGGTCAACCCAGATTTTGGTGGCGCCCGTGGCCGAGGCGACGGTAAATTTAAGGCCAAACACACCAGAGTCATTGAGGCTATCACCCACCACGCGGATGCGGCTGGTGGTGGTGGATGGGGCGGCATTATTGCTGTTGTTGTCGCTGCCACAGGCAACCAATAAAGTGGCGGCCACAGCGATAAACAGGGGATGACGGTATTTCATTTAGGTCTCCAAAATTGAAGGTGGAATGTTAGCACTTAAGCCCTAGTCAGGGGCACAAAACGCCATGTCTTCAAAACGCCAGCCGGTCATGGCTTTAAGCATCCCGGCATCGGTGGCGAAGCGGTGATTGCTGTCCAGTTGCAATTGGCGTTGATTAAAACTGCGGTATACCGCAGTGCTGCCGGTGGGACAACGCTTTCCGCCAAGGCTTGGGATAGCCCTGAAAGCAATGCCTTCGTAGCTCCAGTTGGCATCAAGCTTGAGGCTGCCGCATTCATCATTATCGGCGGTGTAGAAATGGGTGTTGACTTTGGCACTGTAAAAACGGCACACAGGCACGGTGTTGAGGCCGCTGAGTTTGTTGGCATCCGAGACGTTGAAGCCAAGACCGGTGCGCTGCCAAGGAGGTGAGGTATCAAGGGCCTTCACTTCATCAGCAAAGGCACTGACAAAATAATGTTTGTTGTTGGGGTTGGTGTATTCAACAGCAGTGTGCACGATCGCGGCGCGGTTTATAGAGGCATTTTCTGCCGGAAAATTGGCTTGGTATATCCCCAAATCGCTCGCGATTTGTACATTGTTGCCGTCCAGACTGGCCGAGTAGAGTTCATTGAATGGCGTATCGAGATTGGTATAGCTTTCTTGCCAGGCAGTTTTCATACCGCCAATCGCCTGAACCGTGATGGGGTCGTAGCGACGCAACTGTAGGTTATTCATGCGCTCATGGGTGGCAATGAGGAAACTGCCACTGGCACTGATATTTACTGCAATCATGGGGTATTGAAACAGGTTGATGCTAAGCACCTGATTGTCACTGCCCGTGGGGGAGAAGTACAACAGCACCACTACCTTGTCACGCTTGATGGCAGCCAGTACCGCACCATTGGCCATGGCCCGCACATTGAGCAGCTCGATATTGGTCCAGTCAGAGTATGGGAAGCTCAAGCGGGTGACGACACCATAGCGGCTGATTTTGTATACCGCGATGCGCCCGTCGCTGGCGGCTAAGGCATAGCTACCATCAGGAGCTGCACTGATGCGACTGTGCAAGGGCAGGCCATAGTCGATGATGTTGGAAAAAGGGATGAGCTCATGCAGCTTGCTGTTGCCATCTTTGCCTAGGCGCCAGACCTCAAGGGTTTGCAGTGTTTGGGTGCTGGTGTTGAAGGTGCTTGCCAGCAGGGTGTTTTGCGCCAACCAGGTCAAGCCCATGCTGCCCGCTGAATTCACCAAAGTAGGGTAGGTGGATACTGTGTTGTGTTTGTCAACAGAAAAGACGCGGCTGACCCGTGTGCTGCTGGCATTTTTAAATATCTGTGAGTCGTCGATTTCGCTCACTGCCAGCGCCGCAACACCATCCACATTGATCGCCACCTCACCTAGCACGGCTGCGGGTTTATTGCCAACGGCATTGCTGTGGCTTTGGTCAAAGATGGCGATACCTTTGTTGCCATCAATGCCAAATCCGGGGGACAAGAGGCCAGCAGCAGTGTGCGCAATCAAGCCGTAGCGCTTGGGCGCGCTGCCGCCATTGCCAAACAGCACGCTCGACCACATCTGCCCATCATCACCGATGAAAACCCGATCGGCAGTGATGGGGACTGTGCGCAAGCCATTGGGCAGGTGTTGGGTGCTCGTAGTGAGTTTGAGGTTTTGATCGTAAGTCTGGGTGGAGGCGTCTATTTGTTCTACCACGGCATTCGGTACACGGTTTTTGCCAAATAAGGCCAAGTAGCTACCGTCTGCTTTTGCGAGCAGCATGGGCAGAGTGGCGGCCGTGGTCAGATCATTGTCGAGATTGCGGACTTGCACGGCAGCGGTGCTGAGGTTGATTTCATAGCGCGGCTTACTGGCATTGCTGTCAATATCAACCATGACGGCATTGGCTTTCCAGATGAAACGAGGGGTAAAGGCCTTTGTTCCGCAGTTGCTGTAGGTGAGCAGAGTGCTTAAATTGCCGCTGGCATTTAGGCTTTGCACGCCGCCACAGCCCTGAGTGTTCACAATGGCCAGATGGCCGCTGGGGCTGGCCAATATTTGTTGTATGGGGGTGCTGAGCGAAAAGCTTTTGCGCAGCATGCTGCCGTCTATCGAGCCATTGGCCAATATGCGGGTCCAGGCGATGCCGCTGGGGCTGGGCTGAACTAAAGCCACTTCACCGTTATTGATCGGATAGAGCTCAATTTTTGCATCCCAATAATTTAAGGTTTGCAACATCCCTTGTTGTGCGTAGTTGCTGTCGATTTGGCAGTTGCTGCTGTTGATGCGCCAGACGTAACCATAGACATCATTGACGGCTGTGGCCATAAAACCGCCACTGCCAAGGGCAATGAGGCGCATAGTGTGTGCTGTGGCTGAGAATACCTCGCGGACATTGATTTGTGCATTGCCATTGCCGTCATAGGCTTGGCACCAAAGGCTGTTGCCTATCCAGGCTGCAGCAGTGAACCCGCCGAGACTATTGCTGGACATGGCGGTGATTTGATGCACCGCGTCAGCATCGCGGGCGGTGCTGTAGACGGCATTGATGCCATCTACTCTGCCATTGCGCCCAAAGCTGTTGTCGAGACTGCCATCGCCTTTGAGTTTGTAGATGCTGTCGGCAACGGTCTGGCTTTGCTGATCATTGACCCAAATGTAGTGACCGCTTTCTTTGCTGGCTATGGCGGCCAAGGGCACATCGTTCCAGTTGACAGTTGCTTGTGCCTTTTGAGCTATGCCGTTGATGCCGTAACTAGGGTTGAAATTACTCGCCTGCGTTGTTGAAATTAGACTTATGATAAGCAACAAGGAGTTTAGTTTTTTCATGTTGTTCGTAGGTTTTTGAGTGAATGTTAATGGCGCAGCTTGAGTTGTCCTGCCAGCGGTAAAGCCCTTTGCAAAATATCTTCAGATAGCCACTGCGCCGCTTGATAAGCGCGCCTGGCAACGAAGTCCAAGGGCATGGTCTGATAGTCGTCGTTGAATACTTCAAAACTGTAGTCGCCGCGATAGCCCATTTGATCCAGCATGCGTACCATGTTCGCCAGTTCTTTGGTGTGCACTCCCTCCCCCGGAAATACGCGGAAGGTGCGGGCTGTGGCGATGCGTTCTTCCACACTGTGGATTTCACTCCACATATAGTCTGCGAGTTGCACGAAGAATATTTTTTCGAGATCAATGTTGTCGATCTGGTTGAGCGAGGTTTTAGTGGCCAGAATATGAAAGCTGTCCAGACACAGTCCCAGGTTAGGCA
>JBDKJU010000108.1:0-6661 GCA_039796435.1 Pseudomonadota bacterium
GTTTTGAGATGAAAAAAGACGAGGTGCGTGGTCCTATAGAAACCGATTTTGGTTATCACATCATCAAGCTGACCGACATTAAACCTTCCGTGGTGCCCCCTTTGGCTGAGTTGCGTCCAAAGATTGAGGCGGACCTTAAAAACCGCCAGGCATCACAGCAGTTTGGCAAATTGGCTGAGAAATTTCAGGCTGATGTTTATACTCAATCCGATAATTTCAAAGTGATTGCCACAGAGGCAAAGCTGACCCCAGTGACCTCGCAGTGGTTAAGTCGTCCACAGCTACAGGCTATTGCCATGGGCAATAAAAAGTTGGTCGATGCGGTGTTTAACGGGGTGAAGGACAAAAAAAATACCGAGGCAGTTGAAATTGCCACCAATACCTTGATGTCAGCCCGTGTGCTTGATCATAAGCCAGCGGCGATTCGTGCTTATGAAGAAGTGAAGCCTGAAATAGTGAGTATCCTAAAGCGCAAAGAGGCCAGCAGTTTGGCCACCAAGCTTGGCGCAGAGAAATTGGCAGCGTTGCAAGCTGGACAGGGCACAGACCTCAAATTTGCTGAGACTTTGACAGTGAATCGACAACAAAAAACGCCTGGAATAAGCGAGGAGGCGAATAAAAAATTGTTTGCCTTGGCTGAGAGTGCGCAAGCCCAATATGTTGGCGCCAGCAATGACCAGGGGGGGTATAGCATCATTAAATTGAACAAGATCAACCCTGCAAATGTTGCGGATGCAAACAAAGTAAAAACCGCGACACAAAAGTTAAATCAACAACAAAGTGGTGATTTGGTGTCGTCTTACTTCGCGGCTCTGAAAACCGCCAACAAGATTGAATACAGCAAGGATGCTGAGAAAAAATTGCTTGGCGAAGACAAGGCGGGCAAGGATAATAAAGACGGCAAGGACAGCAAAGAAAGTAAGGACAGCAAAAAGTCCTAAACCTGTTGTGGTTTTAAACGGGCGCTAGCACTCAAAAAAATCCACGCGCCCGGTTTCTATGGAGTACTCTGCGCCAACAATGGTGAGGCCGTAGTTTTGAATCAGGTTTTCCAGCACGCTGGAGCCGTGTCTTAGCTGGTTGACTGACGCGCGGATGTTGGCACGGGTTGCGTAGTAACGCAATTTTGCTTCGTCATTGGCCAGCTCAGTATCAAACAGTGCCAGCACCGATGGCTTGATGCGGTTAACGATGGCATCTAGATTGTGCGACTGCTCTGTGCTTGGTTTACGCGCCTGGTCTATAGTGGCGTAGATGGCACCACAATTGGTGTGGCCCATGACGACCACCAAACGTGTTTCAAAAAGATCGGCGGCAAATTCGACGCTGCCGATCTGTGAAGGCGCAACAATATTGCCTGCCACTCGTATCACGAATAAATCACCCAAGCCTTGGTCAAACACAATTTCAGCTGGTACGCGTGAGTCCGAACAACCTAGGATAATGGCGAAAGGTTTTTGACCATCGGCAAGACTGGGGTCGTGGCGTTGGTTATTGATGCTGTGATTGGTCTTTAGACCTTGTGCGAAGCGCTCGTTACCTTCTTTGAGCAGCTGCAAAGCTTTCGAGGCTGAAATCATGTGTTGTGCCTGATGTGTTCAATAGCAACGTAAGCGAAAGTAATGGCTGGCCCTAAGGTAATGCCAGGACCGGGGTAATGGCCCCCCATAATCGAGTGCATATCGTTACCGCAGGCGTATAAGCCGTTTAAGGCTTCACCGGCGGCGTTCAGCACCTGTGCGTGTTGATTGCATGCCAAGCCTGTCGCCGCGCCTATATCGCCGGGATAGAGTTTGACCGCGTAATAAGGTGCCTGTGTGAGCGGCGCCAGGTTCGGGTTAGACAAGCCATGTTCACTGGTGTAGGCCTTATCACCATTGGCGTTTTGATAAGCAGTGCTGCCACGCTGAAATAGGGTATCCGTCCCAGCAATGGCCATCAGGTTGAACTGCTCTACCGTGTGATTTAATCCAGCTGGATCTATGGCCAATTGCCTGGCGAGCTCCTCCAAACGATCACCGCAATAGAGATACGCCTTGTTGACCCATTCTTGCAAAGCCTTTTGACTGGCACCTGGCCTGATCATGCCTAATCCGTAGCGCCTGAGTGCCCCGGCATCACATATTAGATAAGCCGGTATAGCCGCCGCCTTTTGCATAGCCAAGCCAAAAAGGTGGTAAGAGGTGGCTTCATTAACGAAGCGCTTGCCCTGTTGATTCACGGTAATCATGCCAGGTTTGCCACGGTCCATGACAAAGTGGGGGAAAACTGCCTTGCTGTGATTGGCACGGGTACGGGTGGACACAGGTGCCCAGAAAGCATAACTGTGGTGCGACTCGCCGTACACAGCGCCTATGTCTTTGGCCAGAGCTTGTGTTGTTCCTTTGTTGCCGGCCGAACCAGGGCACCACTGCATATCGATAGCAGGCAACAGCACCGAGCGCAGGGTGGCGCTGTGGTTAAAGCCCCCTCCTGCTAAGACAATATGTCTGCATTTGACGTGCTGTTCCCGACCCCGATGTTGGTAGCGCATACCAATCACAGTGCCGTTCTCGTACTCTATGGCGCTGGTGACGGCTTCAAGTTTGAAGTTCACCGGCAAACCACGGCAGGCATGCAGCAAACGGGCAATCAGAGCTTGTCCCATCACCAGACGGGTTCCGCGCTTGTGGCTTAAGCGATCAATAAGATGTCGCAGCAGGATTTTGCTGCAATGTTTAATGTGTGTGCCGGGATTTAACAGAGCTTGGATGTCGTCTCGGTCAACCATCATGCCGCCCAATACGGTGAATTCACGTATCGGGTCGCTGAGCCAAGAAAATTGCTTGCCTAGAATACGGCCATCAAACGGCAAGGTTTCTATGGCGCGACCGGTGAGCACAGCGCCATCAACCTCGGTGTGGTAGTCAGGATGAAGAGGGCGAGCGCGAAAGGGTATGTTGGCCTGGTGGTGCAAGGTGTGTATGGCCAGTGGTGCGCACTTTAAAAACTGCTCTCGTAACACCCTAGGGGCATTGTCGCCCACGATCTGGTCAAGATAATGCAAGGCAGTTTCATAATTGTCGGGTTGTGGCAAAGACTGGGCAATAAAATTGTTGGGGGCCCAGATCGTCCCGGCTGAGAGCGCGGTGGTGCCACCAATGACGCTCTGGTGCTCAAGCACCAGAGTTTTTAAACCAGCAAGACCGGCAAACACTGCTGTCGACATCCCCGCGGCACCTGTGCCCAAGACCACCACATCATAGCTGGCTTCACGTTGAACGGAGGGCATACTAACAGTCTTGATTAGTGAGGAATTGCAGTATGGCGTTTCTTACCTCAAAAAACATGTCTTTGCCAGTCACTGTTTTGCAGCCCAACTCGCGTGCCAAGGCAATCATGGAGGTGACGGCAGGCATGGTGATGACATCGGCAACGGTCATGTGAGATTGCAGTAAGTTCAGCGGAATAGGAGTGGCTGTCTCGCTCTTGAAACCAGTCATGCCGACTGGTGTGGCATTGACAATCAGATCACAGTTCTGCATGTTTTCAGCGTTGGCGATGGAGATCTTGACTGAGGAGTGCTTTTGTAGTTTTTCCGCCCACAAGCGGGTGTGCTCAGTGCGTGCATCACTCAACACCAGCTCTGTCAGAGCTTGTTGCGATAGTTGGTAGGCAATGGCAGTGCCTGCCCCACCAATACCGATAAGCAAGGCTCTTTTGTTGTTGAATTCAAAGCCGGTGTTGGCTATGGCGGCCACCATGCCTAGTCCATCGCTCATGTCCCCGTGCCAAGATCCATCGAGGTTGCGTCTGACCATGTTGCAGGAGCCCAGAAATTCGGCTCTTTCGGTGGCGCTGTCACACAGGGCAAAGGTGTTGATCTTGTGTGGCACGGTGATGATGATCCCGGCGACATTTTCAGTATTTTTAAATGTCTGCACAGTGGTGGCCAAGTGCTCGGGCGCTACTTTTAGTGGCACACACAGGGCATTCATGCCCAGGGCTTGCAAACTTTCGCTCACGCCAGCGGGAGATTTGACCTGTGCTATGGGGTCGCCAATGATAGGAAAAAGTAAGGTGGCTCCGTCGAGTTTGAGCTTGATCTCTTCTGTGTGGGCAACTTGGACACTCATGCTGTGATGGTAGCATACAATCGCTCACCATGAATTTGCCACGCATACAGTCCGGCCCCCGCGCGCCCGCGGCCAGTGGCAATGATTTTGATTTGCTGGTGATTGGCAGTGGGGCAGCGGGTTTGAGCACCGCTTTACATGCTGCCGTTCGCGGTTTGCGGGTGTGTGTGCTGGAGAAAACTTCGAACATAGGCGGCACCAGCGCAATATCTGGTGGCTGGATGTGGCTGCCAAGAAATCACCTCGCACAAGCAGCGGGTATCTCCGATCCAAGCGCTGATACATATTTGCAGCAGGAGTTGGGTGCGTATTATCGTGCGGCATCGGTGGCGCATTTTCTTGCCTCGGCACCTTTGGCGCTGCAGGCGTTAGAGAAACTTGGCCTGCGGTTTGTTGATGGCAATATGATCCCCGATTTTCATGGTCTGCAAAAAGGGGCGATGACTGGTGGTCGTTCGGCCTGTGCCGCCGCTTTTGACGGGGCCTTGTTGGGGCCTTGGCTGTCTTGCCTGCGTGCCCCTATTCCCGAGACCACTCTGTGGGGCATGAGCATAGCTGCGGGGGCAGACATGCGGCTATTTTTCAAGGCCGGCAGAGACTTGCCGGCGGCCTGGTATGTAGGCAAAAGACTGATGCGCTATTTCTGGCAAAAAATTCGCCACGGGCGTAACACCCATTTAGTCAATGGCCAGTCTTTGGTGGCGCAATTATTGTATTTTTGCCTGCAACGCGGGGTGTGCATTTACACAGAACAAGAGGTTATCAAGCTTGTGCAAGAGCAAGTGGGCCAAGACCGCAGAGTCTTGGGGGTTGAGACCGCGTCACACGCATTCAGTGCCAGCCGAGGCGTGGTGCTGGCTTGTGGGGGGTTTCCACATGATTATCTGCGACAAAAAGACTATTTGCCTTTTCAGGCTCATTACTCAGCGGCCCCCAAAACCAATACAGGAGATGGTCTGCGTTTGGCAGAGTCCCTTGGGGCACAAGTGGCGGATGCCACTCAGCTTGCTGCCGCTGCGGCATGGGTTCCTGTGTCACAAGTGCCACAAAAAGACGGCAGTGTGGTGCACTTCCCCCATTTGGTCGAGCGAGGCAAGCCGGGCCTGATCGCGGTGACAGCCAAGGGCAAGCGCTTTGGCAATGAGGCCAATTCTTACTATGACATGATGTCCGCCTTGCTGGCTGAAAACGAGACCCATGCCTACTTGATTGCCGACCATCGATTTGTCAGGCGTTATGGTCTGGGGGCAGTCAAACCTTGGCCTATGCCCCTAGGGCGTTTTGTTAAAAACGCTTACTTGAAGCGAGCCGCCAGTATCGCTGAACTGGCAGAGTTATGCGCGATAGAGCGTGAGGCCTTGTGTCAGACAGTGGCCACATTTAACACGCATGCAAGAGATGGTTCGGACCCATTGTTTCATCGTGGCGAAACGCCATACAACTGCATGCAAGGTGATGCTGAGCAGCTCCCCAATCCCTGTGTCGCCCCTTTGCTCAAGGCACCGTTTTACGCCGTCAGAATCGAGCTTGGCAGCTTGGGGACATTTGCCGGTATACAGTGTGATGAGCATGGGCGCGTGTTGGACACACAACAACAAGTCATCGCTGGACTATTTGCCGTGGGCAATGACAGAAACAGTGTGATGGGGGGCTATTACCCCGCAGGTGGAATAACCCTCGGCCCCGCAATCGCATTTTCTTACTCATTGGCACAATATGTATAAGACACCACTTGCCTTGGCACATTTAACCAGCTTAGCGACCACGCCAGTTGATTTTTTGCATCTGGCGGATAGCTTGGCATTTGACTACATTGGCTTGCGTTTGCTGCCTGCGGCGCCCGGTGGTGTGCATTATCCGCTGCATGGGCAGCGGGCAGAACTGGCGCAATTAAAAGCGGAGTTGGCGCACAGTCATTGCCAAATTTTTGACATTGAGATTGTGCGCTTGCATGAACGCATCGAGATCCAGGAGCTGGAGGCTGTGTTTGCGGTAGGGCAAGAGCTCGGGGCACAAGCCGTGCTGGTGGCTGGCGATGATCCGGAGGTGAATCGCTTGGCAGACACCTTTGCGCGCCTGTGCGAGCTTGGACAACGATATGGCCTGCATTGCCAACTTGAGTTTATGCCGTGGACGGCGGTGGCGAATGTGCGCCAGGCACTCGATATTTGGCAAAAGGCGGGACAGCCTGAATTTGGCGGGGTGCTGGTAGACAGCCTGCATTTTTTTCGTTCGACATCAAGTTATGCTGATGTGGCGCAAGTGCCTGCACAGGCCATGACTTATGTGCAAATCTGCGATCAACAGCGCACCATTCCCGCAAGTGTCGAAGCCATGATTCATGATGCGCGCTGCGAACGCTATGCCCCAGGCGAAGGCGAGCTGCCCTTAGCGCAATTGCTGAGGCATTTGCCCGCATTGCCCATCAGTTTAGAAATTCCCAATGAGCGAAAAATACAAGAGATTGGCGTGGCTGCTTGGGTAAAACATTGTCAGGCGCTTGCTCTGAAACTGTTACACTAGACAGTGCTAGGGGTCTTTGGCAA
>JBDKJU010000109.1:0-3758 GCA_039796435.1 Pseudomonadota bacterium
GGGATGGAGGGCAGCGGTTCATGTTTGTGGCCTAGGCCCTGAGCCGCAAAAGCCAGCAGGCAAATCAGCACACCCAATACGATTGAACCTGTCTGCAGTTGCAGCAAGCCCAGCAGAATGACCAAATGGCCACATAAGAAAGTAGGTACCGACACGATGTGTATTAACAAGTTCAAACGCTGGCGGTGGTAGTGCGGGTAGCCTTGCCATTGCCATTGCCATTGCCATTGCCATTGGATACATTGGATAATATTTTGCTTTGCCTGCATTTGCCAGACCCTAATTGAAAAGGCTTAATTTAGCTTCTGCGCTGATCAACCTACTTATTTAGGCCACTAGCGTAATAGGCAATGAGGCAGTAAAGCTTGGTGCGTCACAGCTAAGGGATGCAAAAGACGGGAAGATTAAAAAAAGGCCACAAAAGATGACATAAAGTCTGTGGCTCAGGGCGCAGGTCAGTGCAGTACCCTTTTGCTGCGTCCTAGGATGTCGTTTAATTGCAAAGACTCAGCCAACACCCCAGGCATGGGAGAGGCGTGGTGAGATAGCATACGCCAGCCCTGTGGGGTGCGCAGATAGGTATTACTGACACAGATGGGGATTTTGCGCACGCTGCCGTCATCTATGCGAATATGGATCCACTCAACCAAGGTTTGTATGCTGAGCCCCACGGTCTCAATCCACTGCTCTTGCAGGCGTTCGACTTCTGCAAGTGAGGACTCCCCTGAGAAAATACCCGCCCAGCTGGCGCGCACCGCATCATAACCATATAAAGGGCCATGCCCCGGGTGTATACAGATGATGTCCTCATCCTCAGCCCACACACTCATCATGGCCTCCAGTTGGCGTTTGCCAAAGGCCAGATAATAGGCGCTGGCAGCATCTTGGGCGCTGGTGAAAATAGAAGCAGTCTTATGCATCGGCCAGCTTGGCAGCGGCCGCATTTATTTCTAGCCAGGTATTCTCGTCAATTTCAATCCCATTTTTTAGGCGCGCAGACTTGTAGAGCAACTCTGGTTCGCCTGCAATCTGCACTGTTTGAGTGCCGGCCGGAGGCGAGCTTGTATGCCAAGACACGTAGGCCTCTATTTCCTTTTGCAGGTGCTCGGCTGTGCCGGCGGCTTGGGCATCGATCAAAATGGAAAACATGCCGTTTAAAACTTGCCGGCGCTTGTCTGCCGGTTGATGCCATGTGGCTCCCCCGCTCAAAGCGCCACCCAGCAGTTCGCAGATGAGGGCCAGACCAGAACCTTTGTGTTCCCCAAAGGGCAATATGGCACCCGCAGGCTCTATGACGCAGTAGCGTGGGTCGGTGGTGGGTTTGCCTAAGTGGTCAAGCAAAATGCCAGGAGGCAGCTGCTCGCCTTTATTGAAAGCAACCCGGGTTTTGCCTTGGGCAATGCGGCTGGTGGCAAAATCAAGGACGATGGGTGGTTTCTTGCCACGTGGTATGGCAACACAAAATGGATTGGTGCCGTGGCGCGCATCGCTGCCTCCCCAAGGGGCAACGATAGGGCGCGCCAAGACATTCACAAAATGAATGGAAATAAGGTTTTCGGCGGCCGCCATCTCCGCCCACTGACCAATGCGTCCGAGGTGGTGACTGTTGTGCAGACCCAGGGCACAAAGACCATGTTGCTTGGCACGGGCTATGGCAATCAGCATGGCCTCGCGTCCCATGGTTTGGCCAAAGCCTTGCCCGGCGTTACAGGTCAACATATAGCCTGTGTCCTTGATGATGCTCAAGGTTTGGTTGGGCGTAAGGCCGCCTTCTAGATAGGCCTCTACATAGCGCGGCATCATGCCTACCCCATGGGAATCGTGGCCACGCAAATTGGCCTCTACCAAATTGGTCGCCACACAGTCTGCCTCAGCCTCATTGGAGCCCATGCGTTTGACGATGGCGTGCACATGCTCAATCAGTGCTTCTGCGGTGATTTTTTTTATAGCCATTGCTGCCAAACGGGGGTGAGAGGGGCAGGCAGGGGCGGAATATCGCCTAAATCCCAGCTGCTTTCAAGCGGAGAGTGAAAATCACTGCCCACGGATGCTAGAAAACCATATTGCTTGGCTATGAGTGCAAATTGAGTGCTTTGCGCCGGGGTGTGGCTAGAGCTCATCACTTCTATTGCATCACCGCCCTTGTCTTTAAAGGCATCAATAATGGCGTCTAATTCGAAACTATTGCGCACCGGATAGCGTCCAGGATGTGCCAACACCGCCAAGCCGCCAGCGCTGTGGATCCAGGCGATGGCCTGCTCTACACTGGTCCATTCATGCGGCACATACCCCGGCTTGCCTGCAGTCAGGTAGCGCGCAAAAGCTTCCTTGGTGCTGCCCACAAGCCCCTGTTCAAGCAAAAAGCGCGCAAAGTGCGTGCGGCTCAGCAATGCGGGGTTGTCCGCGTACTTCATGGCACCTTCATAGGCATTGGCAATGCCCACCCTGGCCAGGTCCTGGGCAATCAGATGCCCACGGGCATCTCGGCCCGCTCGCACATCTGCCAAGCCTTGAGATAAATCCTTGTTTTTAGGACTAATGTTCAGACCGACTATATGGAGCGTGATATTTGCATAGGTAGTTGATATTTCAACGCCATAAATTAGTCTTAGGTCATTGTGTTTGGCACAAAGATATGCTTCCTCTAAACCATCAAGGCCATCATGATCAGTTAACGCTAACATGTCAACACCTCTGAACTTTGCGCGTTTAACCAGCTCAGAGGGCGAAAGAACCCCATCTGAGTAGTTTGAGTGCGTGTGCAGATCGACATTCATTGCGTAAGTCTATCACGAAAAATTTCGATTCTAGATTTGTAATATTCACAATATTAAATGCATGATATATAATAAATCTGAATAACTTTTATTCATCATTATTTAGCAACAAAGTACTTTAAACAGTAGTTTGATTTTATGTATGGAACAGCCATGAGCTTCAATCCCCCCATGAACGATTCATTCGACAGAGACTTTAATAACCCCAATACGCAGATTAATCCACGAGATATCCGTCGGCGTATGGGGCTGAATCAAGAGGAATTTTGGACCCGTATTGGCGTCACCCAAAGTGGTGGTTCGCGATATGAGTCTGGTCGTGAAATGCCTAGGCCGGTGCGTGAATTATTTCGCTTGGTGTATGTAGAGGGTGTAGATCTCTCACGTGTTGGCCGTGAAGACTTGGCCGTGATTGACTATTTGCGTGCTCGTCATCCTGAACTGTACAGCAAGCTCTTACATGCTGTGCGCAGTGACAACGGAGGCAATCCCGGCGTTGCCGTCGTGGCTTAATCTCTAGAGGCGGGCGGTTTCGATGACTGCCTGAATGGGCGAGGGCAGGGCATCACAGTAAATGTCGTGCTGGCCATCGCTTAACAGCGGGTCGGCCACGATGAGACAAAGCCCGTCTGATACAGACAGCACGTCGGCACAGATTTGTGTGTGCAGCTTAAGCTCTGAGCCGGGCTTGAGCGCAGGTTCTGACGCAATGTCAGGACGAGAGTAGGGAGCAGCGCCAAGAGTAACGTTTGGGGTGTAACGCAGCAGAGCAAGGCGTTTTTTTACCTGACCATAAGTTTGGGCGCGTTTGACCACTTCTTGTCCCGGGTAACACCCTTTGCGGAAATGTACCCCACCGCGTTTGTCGAGTGCGATGGCCTGCGGGATAAATCGGTCTTCCGTGCCCGCCACAATTTCTGCGACTGAGTGTTCGATTAACATGCGCGTCCAGTCTGCGGCAGCCATTAGCGTGGAATCAGG
>JBDKJU010000110.1:0-6887 GCA_039796435.1 Pseudomonadota bacterium
CATCGTCAAGGGTGAGCATAAGATTGAAGCTGGTATGCCTGAATCTTTCAACGTTCTGGTCAAGGAAATCCGTTCCTTGGGCATCGACATTGATTTGGTTCGTTATTAATTTTTGATGCACACAACAAAGAAAGGATACCCACTATGTTAATGGATCTATTCAAGCAGAACGTCACCGACGAAGCCTTTGATGCCATCAAAATTGGTCTTGCCTCACCAGAGCGCATTCGCTCCTGGTCGTATGGCGAAGTCAAAAAACCCGAAACCATCAACTACCGTACCTTCAAGCCTGAGCGTGATGGTTTGTTTTGCGCCAAGACTTTCGGCCCGATCAAAGACTACGAGTGCCTGTGCGGTAAATACAAACGCCTTAAGCACCGTGGCGTAATCTGCGAAAAGTGTGGCGTAGAGGTCACGCTCTCCAAAGTGCGGCGTGAGCGCATGGGCCATATCGACCTTGCTACCCCCACGGCCCATATCTGGTTCTTGAAGTCCCTGCCGTCGCGCATGGGCATGGTGCTTGATATTACCCTGCGTGATCTCGAACGTGTCTTGTATTTCGAAGCCTTCATGGTGGTTGACCCAGGCATGGTGGCCGATTTGGTGAAGGGGCAGTTGCTGACTGAGGAAGATTATCTCAGCCGCATCGAGCAACACGGCGATGACTTCACCGCACTCATGGGTGCAGAGGCCATCCGTTATCTGCTGGTGAATCTTGATTTGCCGCACGAGATCAGCGTGTTGCGCAAAGAGCTGGACGCCACCTCTTCCGACACCAAGATCAAGAAAATTTCCAAGCGCCTGAAGGTGCTTGAAGCCTTCCAAAAATCTGGCATTAAGCCCGAGTGGATGGTCATGGATGTGCTGCCCGTATTGCCGCCAGAGTTGCGCCCCTTGGTGCCACTTGATGGTGGTCGCTTCGCTACCTCTGACCTCAATGACTTGTATCGTCGCGTCATTAACCGCAACAACCGTCTTGCACGCCTGCTTGAGCTTAAGGCACCCGACATCATCTCGCGTAATGAGAAGCGTATGTTGCAGGAAGCTGTGGACAGCTTGCTTGACAATGGTCGTCGTGGCAAGGCCATGACCGGTGCCAATAAGCGTCCGCTCAAGTCCTTGGCAGACATGATCAAGGGCAAGGGTGGCCGTTTCCGTCAAAACCTGCTGGGCAAGCGTGTAGACTACTCTGGTCGTTCCGTCATTGTGGTGGGGCCGCAGCTTAAGTTGCATCAGTGCGGTTTGCCTAAGCTCATGGCGCTTGAATTGTTCAAGCCCTTTATTTTCAGCATCCTTGAGAAGCGTGGCTACGCCAATACCATCAAGGCCGCCAAAAAAATGGTGGAGATGCAAGAGGCAGTGGTGTGGGATATTCTCGAAGAAGTCATTCGCGAGCACCCTGTGTTGCTCAATCGTGCGCCTACCTTGCACCGCTTGGGCATTCAGGCGTTTGAGCCAACCCTCATCGAGGGCAAGGCCATTCAGCTGCACCCCTTGGTGTGTACCGCCTTTAACGCCGACTTCGACGGTGACCAAATGGCCGTGCACGTGCCTCTGTCACTAGAGGCACAAATGGAAGCCCGCTCCTTGATGCTGGCCTCTAACAACGTGCTTTTGCCCTCCAATGGCGAGCCATGTATCGTGCCCTCGCAAGACATCGTGTTGGGGCTGTACTACGCCACCCGTGAGCGCATCAATGCACGTGGTGAAGGCATGATCTTTGCCAACACCGATGAAGTCTCGCGTGCTTACGAAAATCGCATGGTCGACATTCACGCCAAAGTGTCGGTGCGCATGCGCGAAGTCAGCATCGATGCCGACGGCGCCAAAACCGAAAGCTTCAAGCGCTACGACACTACCGTGGGCCGCGCGCTTCTGGGCGATATCTTGCCTGAAGGGCTTGCTTTTGCAGTGATGAACAAGGCCTTGAAGAAGAAAGAAATCTCCAAACTGATTAACGTCAGTTTCCGCAAGTGTGGTCTGCGCGAGACGGTGATTTTTGCCGACAAGCTCATGCAGTCTGGCTTCCGCCTCGCCACCCGCGCAGGCATGTCGTTTGCCGCTGATGATATGTTGATTCCTGCTGAAAAGCAGGGCATCATTGCCGCCGCCGACAAAGAAGTGCGCGAAGTAGAAGAGCAATACGCCAACGGTCAGGTGACCGTGGGTGAGCGCTACAACAAAGTGGTGGATATCTGGGGCAAGGCGGGCGACAATATCGCCAAGGCCATGATGTCGCATCTGGGCAGTCAGGAAGTGATTGATGCCAAGGGCAATAAGGTCAAGCAAGAGTCGTTTAACTCCATCTACATGATGGCAGACTCTGGTGCGCGTGGCTCTGCGGCGCAAATCAAGCAGCTTGCCGGCATGCGCGGTCTGATGGCCAAGCCTGATGGCTCGATTATTGAAACCCCGATCAAGGCCAACTTTAAAGAAGGTCTGAACGTCTTGCAGTACTTCATCTCTACCCACGGCGCGCGTAAGGGCTTGGCTGACACGGCGTTGAAAACCGCCAACTCCGGCTACCTCACCCGCCGTCTGGTCGATGTGACACAAGACCTAGTGGTCACCGAAGACGATTGCGGCACCACCGCCGGTATGCTCATGCGTGCCATCGTCTCGGGTGGTGAAGTGGTCGAAGCCTTGGGAGACCGCATCTTGGGTCGCTCTGCCTCTGGCGACATCATTCATCCGGAAACGCAGACGGTGCTGTTCCCCTCCGGCACTTTGTTGACTGAGGATGTGATCGAGAAAATACTGGCGGCCGGCATTGACGAAGTCAAAACCCGCACCCCCTTATTCTGTGACACGCGCCACGGTATTTGTGCCGTGTGCTATGGCCGTGACTTGGGACGTGGCACCTTGGTCAATCGCGGCGAAGCAGTGGGCGTGATTGCCGCGCAGTCCATTGGCGAGCCTGGCACTCAGCTCACCATGCGTACCTTCCACATCGGTGGTGCGGCATCGCGTACCGCCACCGCTTCACAGCTGGAAAGCAAGACCAGTGGTGTGGTGCGCTTCAACAACAGCATGCGCTACATCTCCAACAGCAAAGGTGAAAAGATTGTTATTGCCCGCTCGGCCGAGCTGCTTATCACCGATGAAGCAGGGCGTGAGCGCGCCACCCACAAAGTGCCCTATGGTGCGGCTTTGCAGGTGGTGGATGGCACCACGGTCAAACACGGCACGGTGCTGGCAACCTGGGACGCCACTGCGCGCCCCATCATCTCCGAGTACGCAGGTCGTGTCAAATTCGAGAACGTTGAAGAAGGCGTGACCGTGGCCAAACAGACCGATGACGTGACGGGTATCTCCACCTTGGTGGTGATCGACCCCAAACGTCGTGGCTCGGCTGGCAAAGGCCTGCGTCCGCAGGTCAAGTTGCTCGACGCAGATGGCAACGAGATCATGATGAATGGCCTGACCACGCCGGTCACCATCACCTTCCAGATCGGCTGCATCATTCAGGTCAAAGAAGGTCAAGATGTGGCTGTGGGCGAAGTACTGGCACGTATTCCTCAAGAAACCTCGAAAACCCGCGACATTACCGGTGGCTTGCCACGCGTGGCAGAGCTCTTCGAAGCACGCTCACCCAAGGATGCAGGCGTGCTCGCGGAAGTCACAGGGGTGGTCAGCTTTGGTAAAGACACCAAAGGCAAGCAACGTCTTATCATCACCGATATGGATGGTGTGTCACATGAGTACCTGATTCCTAAGGACAAGCCAGTGATGGCCCATGACGGTCAGGTGGTCAACCGTGGCGAGGCCTTGGTCGATGGCCCCGCAGACCCGCATGATATCTTGCGTCTGTTGGGTGTTGAGGCCCTCACCAAGTACATTATCGATGAGGTGCAAGACGTGTACCGTCTGCAGGGCGTGAAGATCAACGACAAGCACATCGAGGTGATTGTGCGTCAGATGTTGCGTCGCGTCGTGATCAGCAACACCGGCGACACCCGCTTTATTTTGGGTGAGCAGGTGGAGCGTGCCGAGTTGCTGGCAGAGAACGACAAGGTGATTGCCGACAACAAGGCCCCCGCTACTTATGACCACATTCTCTTGGGCATCACCAAGGCCTCGCTCTCTACCGACAGCTTTATTTCCGCTGCCTCCTTCCAGGAAACCACGCGTGTGCTCACTGAAGCCGCGATCATGGGCAAGCGTGATGAGCTGCGCGGCCTGAAAGAGAACGTGATCGTGGGTCGTTTGATTCCTGCGGGCACTGGCCTCACTTACCACACCGCTCGCAAGCGCCTCTCCATGATGGCACCGGCAGAGCGTATGGTGACGCAAGGCATAGACGAAGAGGACCAAGACACCACGCTTGAGCCCTTGGTAGTGCAGTACGGCGCCAAAGAGTAAGGCAGTAAAGCAGTCAGGCAAAGTCTGCGCACAATAAAAAAGGCACCTCGGTGCCTTTTTTATTTACCCCGAACAGTGTGCCGAATATTCTGCTGCAGATCAAGCCCGCATGAATAGGGCGGCAAAACCAAGGCATTGATCGCTCTGTCAACAAGAGAAATCACGGTGTATGCCTCTGTCTATTGGGGTGTGAACATCACTTGTATCATAAGCCTATGTGAGAATTTAGCCTAACAATAGACAGTGCCACTGATTCTGTCAAATCTTGCTCGGTTTTGAAACATCAGACCAACAGTCTTTGGCTTAAAGGGCAGGATTGTTTCACCCGGCATGAGGGGAGTATGTCTCCATGCACCTACCTTTGAGCCCCCCTTTCTGATATCTTGTGCGCGATGCAAGCTTGCCAACACGTAGCGTGGATGCCTTCAATGTAATATCGAAAGCGCAATTGCACTATCAAGTTGTGCGCTATCCCCGCCGCACGCGGTAAATCCGCGCGAGCACCGTTGCGTGCGGTGACTCCTGTTCTCGAAAGTATTTTAGACCGCGGCCATTAGAGTTTGGGTCTGCCGCTTACCTATCACAGCTAGATGAAGTCATAAGAATTAACCGGCAGTTAAGTGATGAAGAAAAAGCCATCGCACTAAAGTGGGTGGATGGTCGTGGCAGCGTCACCCCTCCAGGAAAATGGAATCAAATCGCTATCTCCTTTCTTGAGAATAAAGCGTTATCAGAGTCCGATTCATATGAAATGTTTGCCTTATTGAATGTGGCTTTGGCAGACAGCTTTATTTCTGCTTGGGACACCAAATATGCTTATTGGACAGCTAGACCGGTAAGCGCAGCCAAGCTGCTTTTCAACGTGGAATTTAAGCCCCTGATTTTGACTCCATCATTTCCAAGTTTCACTTCCGGGCATGCAACATTTTCCTCCGCAGCTTCGGTTATCTTAGGTCATTATTTTCCGTTTAATAAGGACGAGTTTCATCGCATGGCAGTAGAAGCGGCACATTCAAGATTATTGGGGGGAATTCATTTTCGTTTTGATAATGAAGCAGGATTCACAGTGGGGCAAAAGATTGGGCATTTGGTGCTCCAGCATTTCAACAAAGGATAAAAGATGAGCTTTACCAAAACTGCTATGTATTTGTTAGTGGCCTTATTATGCTGCCACCACACACCATTAATAGCGCAAATATGTGGCTCATCAGCCCCCAGTTTGGATGCCGGTAACACGTTTCAAGCTTTTGATGAATTTGAGCAAGTACTGGCGCGCGAAGGCTCTATTGGGGATGAATGGGAATGGGGGATTGGCAAAAACATAGGCAGTTCAAGCAGCATTTATTCAGATTCAAGTAGTAGCGCCTCGAAGCTCAATCTGGATCGGGTTTCAGGTGAGTTACTAGATTGGAAAGTAGCATACCAAGTCGATGGAAGCGCAACGTTAACCATAAATCGTCCGGGTCAAGTGCCAATTACCACGAGTTTTGCTAATGTCAATAACCCGATCCGTGGTGGCGTGAGTGGCAATGCTGTTAGGTTTTTATTGAAACTCGCTCGTCCTGATGGTTCTCATCTGGTCTCTGTATGGCCTCAAAGAATAGACGGCTACACCCTAAGTCACGATTTAGCAAACGTAGGCACGATGACTAAACCAGAGGCTAGTTTGGTGTACTTTTTGCCTGCCAGCAACAATGGTCGCACCATTAGTGGCCAAATGAGCTTTACATTTCCGAATGCAAGCCCCACGGCAGGTGTGGGCCTAAAACTTAGCGTGCAACTAGGCAATATCACCTGCCCCAACTCTCTCTCAGATATTGCCAAGCCAAAAATAACCGCACTCAATCCAAATAATAATGCTTTAGTCAGTGGCAATAAACCAACAATTAAAGCCAATTTTCAAGGCGGTGAGAGTGAGGTAGATCTGACCAAAGTGCTGTTGACTCTTGATGGGGTCAGTATTAGCGCTCAATCGATTATCACTGCCACTGGCATTAGTTTTACACCTAGCAGTGCTATTGACGATGGGCCGCACAATGTGTCGTTAACCGTGGTAGACAAAGCCAATAACTCGGTGACCAGCAATTGGGCTTTTGTGACAGACTCTAAGCCGCCAGAGATTACTTCTCAAGCTCCTCAATCTAAAACCCTGGCTGATATTTTCCCCAACAACATCATCATACCTATTACAGCGCACTACCGCGATCTCACCAGTGGAGTGGACAGAACCAAAATCACATTGACGTTGGACGGCGTGGATCTGACAGCGCAATCTAATATAAACGAGACGAACCTAAGTTATACACCCAGTGTGCCTTATGCTGTGGGTACTCACAATATTCGCCTCACTGTTTACGATAAACGTGGGGGCAGCACACAGGCCAATTGGCAATTTATCGTGGTGGACTCTGGCAGTTTTTCAATTATCAATACAGTACCTAAAAACACGACCTTACCTGCCGATGACACATTATCAGTCTCGGCAGGGTTTGCTGTCGCTAGCCCGGCAACACTGGTATTGTCGA
>JBDKJU010000111.1:0-8371 GCA_039796435.1 Pseudomonadota bacterium
TACCGCATCATTTTGTTTGATCAGCGTGGTGCGGGCAAATCTCTCCCCTATGCCTGCATAGAGCACAACAGCACCCCAGATCTGATTGCCGATATCGAAATCCTGCGGCAACATCTCAACATTGCGCAGTGGTTGGTGTTTGGTGGCTCCTGGGGCTCCACTTTGGCGCTTGCCTATGGACAGGCCCACCCCGAACGCTGTCTGGGTTTTGTCTTGCGCGGCATATTTTTGGGGCGCGCCCAAGAGCGCGAATGGTTTTTGCGCGGCATGCGTACTTTTCAGCCCCAGGCTTGGGCCGAGTTTGTGCGCTTTTTGCCCCCCGCCGAACGTGCTGATTTGCTGGGCAGCTACTATCAGCGTCTGTGCAGTGATGAAGTGGCTGTGCATGAGCCAGCTGCTATTGCCTGGGCTCGCTATGAATACCAGTGCGCGCAACTACAGCCCGTGCTTGATGCCCACATTGCCTACAGCAGCGCTGACAAGGCCTTGGCAGTGGCACGTCTGGAGGCGCATTACATGATCCATGATTGTTTTTTGCGTGATAACCAGCTCTTGGAAGAAGTGCCGCGCCTTCGCCACTTGCCTTGCACCATCGTGCAAGGGCGTTACGATGTGGTGTGCCCGCCGTTAACTGCCTATGAGCTGGCACGTGCCTGGCCAGAGGCGACGTTTCATGTCAGCCCTATTTCTGGCCACACAGCGCTCGAACCGGAGACCCAGACCCATTTGTTGAATGCCACGGACGAATTTGCCCAGCGGCATCGTTAAAATGCACTCATGCTGTCACATTTCAAACGCACCCCCATGTATGAGTCAGAGGCAACCCAGTTCCTCAAGCAACTCAAGAAAGACCACCCCCATTTAGAGCAGGGCCAACGCGATGGCCGCTTGCGCCTGTGGGATAAAGCCCCTCTTGACTTGGATGAGCGCGCGCGTCAGCTAGACGCCAGAGTGGCACAAAAGGCCTACCCGTATCAGACCAAGGTGTGATCAGCTTTATTGGCATTGTTGATGTGGCGGTGGCGCTGGCAGCCTATCTTCTGGGCTCTTTGTCGTTTGCCGTCATCGTGAGTCGGGCCATGGGTCTGCCCGACCCACACACTTATGGCTCAGGCAACCCAGGAGCCACCAATGTGCTCAGAAGCGGCAGCAAAAAGGCGGCCGTGGTGACGCTGCTGCTGGATTGTTTGAAAGGTGTGCTGGCCGTGCTCCTCGCCAGGCAAATACCCGGGGTCAGCGAATTGGGCTTGGCACTCGCGGCCCTAGCGGTGTTTCTTGGACACCTGTATCCGGTGTTTTATGGCTTTGCCGGGGGCAAGGGTGTGGCCACCGCCCTAGGGGTATTGCTGGCGGTTCATCTCGGTTTGGCGGCTGTGGTGCTGCTGGTTTTTATCGTGCTGGTGGGGCTTAGCCGCATGGTATCGGCAGCCTCGGTAGGGGCGGCGCTGACCGCCTTTCCTGCCGCGTACTGGCTGCTGGGTGACCGCCCGGTGACCTGGGCGATGATTCCGCTTGGGGTGTTACTGGTGTACCGCCATCGTGGTAATTTACAAAAAATCTTGGCCGGCACTGAAAATAAGCTGGGCCACAAAAAATGACTGTGGCCGCGTCAGTGGCTGCGTACTTGGCTGCACAAGACCCCGTCAAGGCCAATACACTCAAAAGCATCATCGAATTCCTGTTGTTCGAATTTCCACAGCTTGAGTGCAAGCTTGCTTGGAACGTGCCCCACCTGCACCGTGGGGGCAAATACGTCTTGGGGCTGGCTGCTTATGCGCAACATTTGTCCTTGAACCCTTGGAGCCCGTGGATCATCGAAGATTTTGCCGCACGCCTCGCCCCTTTGCTGGTGCTCAAACGCACCGTGCAATTGCCGCCTGACTGGGTCTTGGACAAAGAGCTGCTGCGTGAGATGGTGGCGGCGCGTCTGCAAGAATTAGGCTAAACGGTGTCACCCACCAGCCGTTAATAATTCACTCTCTTTTCCACAAAGCGGAATTGCACAAAGGTGAGGGCCACCACGATGCTCATGAGCACGACTGACTGTGCCGCGCTGCCGCCCAAGTCCAGCGCCTTGACCCCGTCGTGATACACCTTGAACACCAGTATTTCTGTGGCTTTGCCAGGGCCGCCATCGGTGGTGGCGTGGATGATGGCAAAGGTATCAAAAAAAGCATAGACCACATTCACCACCAACAAGAAAAACGTGGTGGGAGAGAGCAAGGGAAAGGTGATGCGCCAGAAGCGAGTGGCGCTGCCCGCACCGTCAATGGCAGCGGCTTCGAGCAGGCTTTTGGGAACGGATTGCAGGCCAGCCAAAAAGAAAATGAAGTTATAGCTCACCTGTTTCCACACCGCCGCGATAGTGACCAAGGTCATCGCCTGTCCACCATTGAGCACATGGTCCCACTGCACCCCCACTTGGCTTAAGTAATGGGTGAGAATGCCCAAGCTGGGGTTAAATAAAAACAGCCACAGCACTCCGGCAATCGCGGGCGCCACGGCATAAGGCCAAATGAGCAAAGTGCGGTAGACATGACTGCCTTTGATGACTTTATCCGCTTGCACCGCCAAGAGCAAAGACAGCGCCAAGCCAATGCTGGTCACCAACAGCGAGAACACTGCCGTGGTCTTAAATGAGGCCAGATAATGTTCGTCGGCAAATAGCGCGGTGAAATTATCCAGCCAGACAAATTGCGTGGACTGCCCAAAGGCATCCTGCACGAGCAAGGACTGATACACCGCTTGGCCTGCGGGCCAAAAGAAAAACACCGCGGTGATGATAAGCTGCGGCGCCAGTAAAAAATAAGGTAGGGCGGAGCGGGGGAAGACGATGCGCTTTTCCAATTAGTGTGCCGCTTTATTTTCGGAATTCAGGGATATCGGGTTTGGATCCCCACATGCAGAACGAGCTGGGAATAGCGTCAAACTGGCGTGGTACGTGGCAAGCCTCCTCCTCGGGGGTAAACACTTTGACGCCCACCGAGTACTCAAACACCATGCCGTGCGGGCCTTCGAAATACAAAAACATGGCGCCGGAGGTGGGGTGCCTGCCCGGGCCAAAGACAATTTTGATGCCCTTTTCGAGGAGAAAATAATAGGCACGCATGAGGTCGTCAAGACTGGCCACCTGATGATTGATGTGCTGAATGCCGGTGCGCTGCGCCGGAAACAGGGCAATGCGGTGGTGCACCCCATCAATGCGCAGCAAGGCTGAATCACCAATGCGGTCGCTGACTTTGGCACTCAGGAGTCCCGTCCAGAATGCCTCGTCACGGGCCGGGTTATTGCTGCACAGGCCAATGTGGCTGAAGCCATCAAGACCCGCATCACGACTGGGAAAGAAACGCACACCCGAGTGCTCGGGCCTAAACACCAGCTCGATTTGGTTGCCGCTAAGGTCGGCGAAGAACAAGGCCTGTCGCACGCGTCGCTCAGCACATTCTTTTTCGCTGGCCAGACGCACCGGGCAATGCGCACGCTCAAGCTCGGCGGCGGCATGGTCGAGCACGCTGGCGTCGAGCACTTCAAAGGCAACGCTTTGCGTGCGTGGGTCACCCGCGAAAAAACACAGGGTGTGGTCACGCGCATCAGAGCGAAAGTAGGCGCTGTTGCTGTCGCTGCGAATCAAGCTTAGACCGAGAATTTCCTGTGCGTAGCGGGTGCTGCTCAAGAGGTCATCCGTGCCTAGGCGGCAGTAGCGAATATTGTGTAAATCAATCATAAATTGAAAAAGGCCACGGCATTGTGCGCCAGTATTTTTTCCTTGTCAGCGGGCGACAAATGCGCATGAGTACTCACCAAGTCACCCACTTGCTGTTCGCCTAAAGGGAAGGGTTGATCAGAGCCCAGCATGACGTGATCGCTGCTCATGACTTCACACAAAAGCGTGAGTGCACGTGCATCAAACACGGCGCTGTCGACATAAAAGCGGTCGAGGTAATACGAGGGAGGGTGGGGCGAATCTTGCCGCACGAGGTCACGTTGGTGCCAAGCATTTTCAGCCCGACCAAGTAAAAATGCAAAGCTGCCGCCGCCGTGGGCAAACACCAGTTTCAGGGTCTTGGGCAGTTGCTCAAACGCGCCGGACAGGAGCAGCGACAGGATGGATAACTGGGTTTCAGCGGGCATGCCAGTGAGCCAAGGCAGCATCCATTTCTGCATGCGTCCGGGTTCGCTCAGCATGTCCCAAGGGTGCACCAGCACGGGAATATTGTGCGTGCCACAAAAACTTAAAAAACGAATAATTTCCTGGTCGTCCAGATCACGAGCGCCTACGTGGTTGCCGATTTGCACTCCGATGTGGCCATTGTGCATGGCTTCAGAGGCAATGGTGCAAGCCAGGTCAGTGTCTTGCAGGGGGACCTGAGCCAGCATTTTGAGGCGCTTCGGATTGGCTTGCGCAAAAATCAGGGCGTGCTCATTCATGCGTCTGGCCCAGTCAGCGACTTTGTCGGCGGCCAAAGCATAAGCAAACATGATGGGTGTGGCGCACACCACTTGTATGTCGATGGCTTGTGCGTCCATAAATGCGAGGCGGTGGTCGGCATCCCACAGGGCCTTGTGCACAGGGCGAAATTTATCTTCCCCCTTCATGATGTGGCCACGTTCACCCCCATTTTCTATCTGCAGCCAAGGGGCCTTGGTCGGTTCCAAAGCCGCCGCCTCTGCGGCGCTGATGCGGGGAAAAAAATGAGAGTGGATATCGATCTTGCGCATGAAAACATTGTATAGTCTCATCCATAATATCGGAGGCAAAATGGCGTACACCACTTTTAAAGAGTTCTACCCCTTTTATTTGAGCGAGCACAGCAATCAGACCTGTCGGCGCTTGCATTTCATTGGCACCAGCCTGTCCTTGTGTCTATTGCTGTATGCCATGTTGAGTGCGCAGCCACAATTTGTGGCGTTCGCCTTGTTGTGCGGCTATGGCTTTGCCTGGCTGGGGCATTTTGGCTTTGAGAAAAACCAGCCTGCCAGCTTCAAACAACCTTTGTTTAGTTTTATGGGGGACTGGGTGATGTGGAAGGACATCTTGACCGGCAAGATCCGCTTTTAAAACCCCAGCATCAGGCGCTTGGTGAGCCCTGCTTTGAGTGGGGCGAATGCATCAAAAAGGGCAATGCCAAGACCTCTGGGCAGATTGGCCCAGCTCGGCAAGCCAAAGATGCCGAGCAGGCTTTGGGTGAGGGCAATGCCGCTTTGCCGATCGTGCTCACGGCTGTTGGCGAAGTCTTCGAGACTCTTGCCCGCGCTCATGCACTCTGCAAACACCCAGGCGTCGCGCAGACCCAAGTTCAAGCCTTGTCCCGCAATCGGATGTAAGGACTGCGCGGCATTGCCAATCGCCACGACCTTGCCTTGCTGTCGGGGGGTGAGGTAGCGCAGAGTGAGTGCATGGCTCTTGACCGCACTGGCGAGTGTCAGCGTGCCAGTGCCAAAATTCAGGCTGTTTTCGAGAGCCTTGCAGAAGGCCTCGGGTGCTTCTTGTGCCTGTTGCAAGCGAGCCTCTGCGGCACTGCGCGCATGAGTCCAGACCACGGCATAGTGCAGTGGGCCAGTGGGCAACAGGGCCAAGGGTCCGGCCGGGGTGAAGCGTTCGAGGGCTCGGTCGCGGGTCGCCTGGCTGGCCTTGACCTGACAGAGTATGGCCGTTTGCAGTGGGTCTTTGACAGTAGGGGCGCAGCCAGTCAGCAAGTCTCCCCCTCCGTCGGCGACCACCACGAGGTCGGCACTGGCCTCGCAGTGGTCAGCAAATTCTATGCTTGAGGATTGAATTTTGAGCGCACGGGCATTGAATCGTCTGTTCACGGAGGTACGCGCCAAGACGAGCGTGAGCGCATGTTGCAGACTGGCGTAAGACAGGGTGTAGCCCAGCGCCGCCACGCCCTGCTCGCTGGCGCGAATCAGGGCTTGTCCAAAACCACCTTGCTGATTGACCTCGATTTCGGCAATCGGGTGTGGCTTGGGGTGAATGTGTTCCCACACCCCCAAACGCGACAACAGCAACATGGAGCCATGGGACAGGGCTAGGTTGCGGTCAATGACGGGGCCACCCTGCGGGGCCGCATCAAATAGCGTGACGTTATTTGCGCCCAAGTGGTGCAGTGCCAAAGCGGCCACCGCCCCCACGGGGCCAGCGCCGATGATGGCCACACTTCGCATGTCTTTGCCCACGTTCAGCGGCGCATCAGCTGTTCGATCTCGGCCACTTCTTTGGGGCAACTGGCGGTCAGGTTCTCATTGCCGCTGGCAGTGATGAGCACATCGTCTTCGATGCGCACACCGATGTTCCAAAAGGCTTCGGGCACATTGTCGGCGGGACGGAAATACAGTCCGGGTTCATTGGTGAGCACCATGCCTTCCTGGAGGCTTTGCCACACCCCTTGCTTGCGGTAGTCGCCAGCATCGTGCACATCAAGGCCCAACCAGTGGCCCGCGCGGTGCATGTAAAACTGGAAGTAGGCTTTGCTCTCTATCACGCTGTCGACACTGCCTTGACAAAGCTTAAGGTCTATGAGGCCTTGGGCAATGACCTTGATGGCCTCGTCGTGGTAGGCATTAAAGGCATTGCCGGGCGTTAACTGCTGCATGCAGGCTTTATTGGCGGCCAGCACCACTTCGTATACAGCGCGTTGAGCGCCGCTGAAGCGGCCATTGACCGGAAAGGTGCGGGTGATATCAGAGGCGTAGCTTTGGTACTCCCCCCCCGCGTCTATCAAGAGCATGTCGCCGTCCTGCATCAGGCGATTATTGTCGCGGTAGTGCAGGCAGCAGCTATTGCCACCGCTGGCCACGATGCTGCCGTAGGCGGGCGAGAGCGCACCGTGCGACAAAAATTCATGCATGAGTTCGGCTTCGATCTGGTACTCATGCATGCCGGGTTGGCACTGTTGCATGGCGCGGACATGGGCACGACTGGAAATCTCGGCAGCGCGTCGCATGAGGCCAATTTCATGCGCGTCTTTTTGTAGCCGCATGGGGTCTAGTAAGGCGCGCAAATCAACGACATTGCTGGGTGCCGCAACCCCCAGACGGGCGCGGCCACGCACGGTGTTGAGCGCATCGGCGATGAGCTTGTCCCAAGTGCTCGCCAGTCCGGTCAGGCCCACCGGTGTGTACAGGGCGTCACGGTCTTGCAGGTAATCGGGCAACTTGCTCAAGAGCTCGCTGATGGAGTAACACTCATCCAAGGCAAATACCTCGCGCGCCGCTGCCGGGCCGTGGCGAAAACCATCCCAGATTTCGCGCTCTTCGTCTTTGTCGCGACAAAACAATATGCTTTTGGCCGGGCTGTCTTTGGTTTTGCCCAAGAGCACCAGCACTGCTTCGGGCTCGGTGAAGCCGGTCAAATAATAAAAATAGCTGTCGTGGCGGTAGCTGTAATAGGCATCGCGGTTGCGCACGGCTTCATGGCTGGTGGCCAATACCGCAACGGCATTATCAAGTTTGGGCAAGAGTCTGGCGCGACGCGCTTGGTAAGGCTGAGGAGTGAAGGCTGTCATCGCTTCATTTTAATTGGGCTTTTAAAATACGCGCATGCCCTTGATCACCTTGCCACATGCAGCGCAGCTTTTGAGCGAAGACCAATTGGTGGCCATCCCCACCGAGACCGTTTATGGCTTGGCTGCCAATGCCGGCAGCGCGCTCGCCGTGGGCAAGATTTTTGCTGCCAAGGGCAGACCCGCTGACCACCCACTCATCGTGCACGTGGCGCATGCCGCTGCCGCTGCTGCCTGGGCGGCACAGTGGTCGCCCACCATGCAGGCTTTGGCAGAGGCTTTTTGGCCTGGCCCACTCACGCTCATCGTGGCCAAGGCCGCCCATGTTCTGCCTGCCGTGACTGGTGGGCAAAACAGCGTGGGTTTGCGCGTGCCCAAGCATGCACTTGCTTTAGCCTTATTGCAAGAAATTCACCCCATGGGGCTGGCGGCGCCATCGGCAAACCGCTATGGTCATATTTCACCCACCACTGCCGCGCATGTGGCCAATGAGTTGGGCGACGAGCTGCCGCTTGTGGATGGTGGAGACTGCCGCGTGGGCATAGAGTCCACCATTTTGGATTGCACGGTGGCACCACATCGCATCTTGCGACCAGGTGCCATTACCCCCGCACAGCTGGCGCAGGTGCTGGGCTATGTGCCAGAGATTTGGCATAAAAACAAACTGCCATCTGCTGAACTGGCACCAAGAGTGTCAGGGGACAAAGACTCGCATTACGCCCCGAGCACCGCCACGCATTTGGTGGAGGCGTTGAGTGGTCGCGGGGTCAGCATTGGTTTTGAACACAGCGACTTTGTCATGTCGCGCGACGCACAGGTTTATGCCCATGACCTCTACGCCACCTTGCGACTTGCCGATGCACGTTGCG
>JBDKJU010000112.1:0-3619 GCA_039796435.1 Pseudomonadota bacterium
AGCAAGCACCAGCCACGGCAGTTGCTTATCGATCAGCCAGCCGTAAAAAGGTGATGCCAAGGTCAACCCCACATCAAAGCCGGCGTATACCACCCCATAAGCTCGCCCCAAGGCGTGAGCCGGAGCGGCTTGTTTGACCAAGTAATCGCGCGAGGGAGACACCACCCCACCCAGAAACGCCATGCCCAGCACACAGGCCACCACCACCGCGACTGGCAAGCCAGGCACCACCATCAAAGCAGCCACCGCACTGGCACACAAGGTGGCATAGCTGGCGGTCTGCCCCGCGCTGCCATGCCAATAACGCGCCAGCAGTGCCGAGCAGGCAATCCCCGCGATGCCTGCTAACTGGTAGAACGACAGGGCGTACAAGCCTGCCTGCACCGGCATTTCATGCCACAGTTGCCAGAGCGTGGGGCCGAAATTGGTGATGCCTGCTGAATACAGTGTGGTCACCATAAAAAACGCCATACTCATGGCGATCACCGGTGAAAACAAAGGCAAAAAAAGCTCGCGTGGCTTGGCAAACGACACCTGCTTGCCGGGCACGCGCGTTTCAATACGGCGAATGATAGGAAAACACAGCAGCAATAAAGCCAGCAACAGACCCGCCCCGCCCGCAATCAGCAGCGCTGAGTGCCAACCGTAACGAGGTGCCAAGGACACCGCCACAATAGGCGCTAAGGCGTAGCCCACGTTGCCGCCAATGGCGTGCATGGACAAGGCCTGTCGAATAAAGCGCCCCGACACCAGTCGATTCAATATGCTGTAGTCCGTGGGGTGAAACACCGCATTGCCCATGCCGGCCATAAACGCACAGGCACACAGTGACCAATACGACTCCGACAAACCGGCGAGCAAGGTACCACCCGCAGCCATGAGCAGTCCAAAAAACAAATGTGGTTTGGCGCCAAATTTGTCCACGGTAAATCCGGAGATGACTTGCCCTATTCCCGATGCCGCAAAAAAACACGTGACCACCAACCCGAGCTTGGTATAGGAGAGTTGTAGACCTTGTGCAATAAAGGGAAACAGCGAAGGGATGAGCAGTTGGTAAAAATGGCTGAAGGTGTGGGCCAAGGAAATCAGCACACTCAGTTGCACGTCCTGCCCATGTTGTTTGGGTGTTTGGCTTTTGCTGCCGATATTGTCCATGTTGCCCTTATTGTGTGTTGTTATGTTTACTGTTATTGTTTATGCCACTCACACCGGGTTAGGGATATCGATAAATTGATGCGCTATTCCCAACTTAGCCGCCACCGCCTCCCCCACCGCTTGCACCCCGTAGCGCTCGGTGGCGTGGTGGCCAGCGGCAAAAAACACCACCCCGGTTTCATGCGCCAAATGGGTGTGCTGTTCGCTCACCTCACCTGTGACAAAGGCATCGACCCCCAAGTCAATCGCTGCCTCAAAATACCCCTGCCCACCGCCGGTGCACCAGGCCAGACGTTTGATGGGGCGGTTCTCCATGCCCAGCATCAGCACCTTGCGTTCGGTGATTTTGGCGATGTGCTCACGCAAGGCCAAGGCCCTTTGCGCCTCGGGCAGTTCGCCGTACATGAGCAAAGGTTCATCTGGCGCCACACACAGATTCTGCGCCCCCAAACGCATGCCCCATTGCGCGTTGTTGCCCAAACTGGGGTGCATATCCAAAGGCAAATGAAAGGCAAACACCGACAGGCCATGACGAAAAACGGGCGCTAAACGGGCACGCCGCCAGCCGGTCAGACTGCCAATGTCCCCCTTCCAGAACAAGCCATGATGTACCAACACTGCATCGGCATTGGCGGCAATAGCTGCCTCAATAAACGCCAGAGAAGCGCTGACACCAGTCACCAGTTTTTTTATGCTGCGGTTGCCTTCCACCTGCAGGCCATTCGGGCAGTAATCTTTTATTGCCTTGCTGAGCAAAAGCTCGTTCAAGGCGCGATCACAATCGGCGATTGAAACAGCGTAAATAGCAGTCATATAATGCATTTTAAATTTTCTGAAAGTACACTTTGCTGCAACGTCTCTGGTTATTGTTTGCACAGGTCTGCACCGTCCTGCTTGCGCTTTATTTCACTTTGACTACACTTAGGCCAGAGTGGCTGGCTAACCTGCGGCCGGGCGGAATTGGGTCGCTGGACAGTCAGCAAGCGAGGCCAGCGGCCAGCCCCACCCTAGCACCTGCCGTGGCCACCAATCCGACCACGGCAGGCAACACCGCCCCCAGCAGTTTCAGTCCGGCCGTCAAACGCGCCCTGCCCGCCGTGGTCAGCATTGCCACCTCGCGCGTAGACAAACGCCGCCACCCACTGGCCGATGACCCCATTTTTGGCCGCTTATTTGGCTTGCAAAACAAAGGCGAACCACGCAAGCAGCAATTAGGCGAAGGCTCTGGTGCCATCGTGTCTGCCGAAGGGCATGTGCTCACCAATTTTCACGTCATCGACGGTGCCAATGAAATCACCATCCTGTTGCCTGACAAACGCGAATTCAAATGCAAAGTCGTGGGCGTAGACCCCGACACTGATCTGGCCGTGCTCAAGATCGATAAGCTCCCCGCTGGCGAAGCGCTGCCGGTGATCGCCTTGGGCGACAGCAACACCCTGCAAGTAGGTGACGTGGTGCTCGCCATGGGCAATCCCTTTGGCATCAGCAACACCGTCACCATGGGCATCGTGAGTGCTCTGGGTCGGCATGTGATGAGCGAGACCAACCCCTTTGAAGACTTCATCCAGACCGATGCCGCCATCAATCCGGGCAATTCTGGCGGGCCCTTGGTAGACGTGGCGGGTAACCTCGTTGGCATTAACTCCAGCATCTACACCCGCACCGGCACCACAGCCGGCATTGGTTTCTCTATTCCCACCACCTTGGCACGCCCGATCATGGAGCAGATTATCGCCACTGGCGAAGTCACGCGCGGCTACTTTGGTACCAGCCTGCAAACCATCACCCCGGAGCTGGCCAAAAACTTTGATCTGCCCGACAGCAAAGGTGCCTTGGTGGCCGCGGTGATCGACGGCGGACCGGCCGATCGTGCCGGCATCAAGGCCGGAGACGTGCTCATCGAAGTGGCAGGCAAGCCCATGAATGACAGCAAAGAAGTGATTGCCGCCATTGCCTTTACCAAGCCGGGCGAAAAAATCGACGTCAAGGTGCGTCGTGGCAAAGAAAAAGTGGCGCTGAATGTCACCGTGGGCAAACGCCCACAACGTCAGCAACCCTAAGTGCTGGCCAGCTTTATCCGGGTCTTGGCCTGCCTGCCAGTGCGCTGGCAGGCCAAGCTCGGTGCTGCCATCGGCACCGTGCTTTACACCTTAGCTCGCCGCCGCCGACGCATTGCCGAGACCAATCTTAAGCTCTGCGGGTTTGACCCAAGCCTTGCCAAAGCGCACTTTGCCGCCTACGGTCGAGCACTGCTGGAGCACGCTTTTTTGTGGCATGCGCCGCGCGAAAAAATCATTGACTATGTGCGGCTCACTGGCGAGCCACACTGGCAGCAATATGTGGGCAAGCGCCCCATCATCTGGCTGTGCCCCCATTTTGTGGGCCTTGACGCCGTGGGCATACGCATTACCTGCGACACCCTAGGGGCCTCCATGTACAGCAAACAAAGTCGCCCCACTTTGGA
>JBDKJU010000113.1:0-10169 GCA_039796435.1 Pseudomonadota bacterium
CCTATGCCTTGCAAAATATCCGCCACCCCAGCAGACAGATCATTATTCAAAATCACAGCACAGGGGCGAAATTGCTCATCCACCGACAGAGTGTTGCCAAAGCGCCGGAGTGGCTCAAGCACCAGCTCGTTGCCCAGCGCAGTGATGAAGGGGGTGGGCGCGGTGATGTCGGCATTCATACTGCCCACACGCACACGAATGCCCGCTTGCTTCATCAATTGGGTGAGGGCAAAGACATTTTGCAAGTAGTAGGTGTTGCGGGTGTGGTTCTCGGGTATGAGCAGTACCTCTGAGTGCGGACAGATTTTTTCTACTGCATTCATCAAGGCATGCACCGCCAAAGGCGCAAAAGCGGGCGACAGATTATTGAAGCCACCGGGGAATAGATTGGTGTCTACTGGGGCGAGCTTGAAGCCCGACATGCGCAGATCAACGCTGGAGTAAAACGGGGCTTTGTGGATCTGCCAGGCGCGGCGCAAATACCCTTCTATTTCTGGTTGTGCGCGGATGAGGGTTTTTTCCAGCTCGGCCAAAGGGCCAGAGAGTGAAGTGGTAAGATTGGGAACACTGTCCATTTTTTGAATCCGGAGAAAAGAAATGCAAATGCAACGCTTGCCGCACGCGGGCTTTGACGTGAGTTTAATTTGCCTAGGCACCATGACCTGGGGCGAGCAAAACACCGAGGCTGAGGCACATGCGCAGCTTGACTGGGCCTTGGATAATGACATCAACTTTATCGACACAGCCGAGATGTACCCGGTGCCGCCGCGCGGCCCCACGCAGGGACGCACAGAGCAGTACATTGGGACATGGTATGCAAAGTCAAGTTCAAAGCGCGCCAAAACTGTGCTGGCCACCAAGGTGGCAGGTCCGGCGCGTGAGCGTGACTGGATACGCAACGGTGATACCAGTTTGACTAAAAAAAATATTAAATGGGCTTGCGAAGACAGCCTGAAACGTTTGCAGACCGAAGTGATAGACCTGTACCAGATTCACTGGCCGGAGCGCAACGTGGCGGCTTTTGGTACTTGGCAATTTGACGTCACGCGCGAGCGTCCTAGTACGCCCATGGAAGAGCAAGTAGAGGCCATGGCAGAGCTGATCAAGGAGGGCAAGATCCGCGCCTGGGGTGTGTCGAATGAAACCTCCTGGGGGGTACAGAAGTTTTGCCACATCGCTGAGCGCATGGGGGTGGCTAAGCCTGCCAGCATACAAAACCCTTACCACTTGCTGAATCGTTTGTTTGAAGCTGACTTGGCCGAAACCAGCTATCGTGAGCAGGTGCCGCTGCTGGCTTACTCCCCTCTGGCCATGGGGGTGTTAAGTGGCAAGTATTTGAAAGACCCCAAGGCCAGTGGTCGCTTGACTGTGTTTGAAAATTTCGGTGATCGCTACAAACGCCCCATCGTGGTTGATGCCGTGCGCGCCTATGACGCTTGCGCCAAGCGTCACGGGCTGACGCTCATGGAGCTGTCTTTGAGCTATTTGGCCAGCAAGCCATTTATGGGGGCCATCATCATTGGGGCCACCTCGGTGGCCCAATGTGAAGAGCAAATCAAGGCCTATCAAAAACCGATGAGTAAGGAGTTGCTCAAGGATTTGGAGGCCACCGCATTATGCTTCAGCCACCCTTGCGCCTGAGTGGGCCTGGGTGGGCCTGAGTTGGCGAGTAAAAAACAGTGCTTGAGCGGCGGCGCAAGCACCGCAGCACCGCTGGTGTGCCCCGCATCAAAGCAGCAGCAGATGCCCTGCTTCTGCGCCCTTCACGGCCGATAAGGCGATGCGCTGATCAAAACTGCTGAAGCAACCACCATGTGACACAGCCAGTGCCAGCAAGTAGACATCAGTGATTTGCCAGTGCCCCAGCACGCGTGACCAATTGATTGGTGCGTGGCGCAAGCTGGTATCGTCGGGCCAAAACTCATGATCCACACTCGCGCAAACACGCGCAAGTTGTTTCGCCACCGTGTCAAAACCAATAGGGCCAAATTTTGTATAAGCCGGTAAATTCAGAACCCGGATGACCCCATTCTCAATAATTGGACAGGTGGCAATTTTCAGTTTGGGGCGATTGAATAACTGCTCTGCCAAGGCATGGTGACTGTGTGCTTCATCGAAGAGTGCAATCCAGACATTGACATCCAGCAGCAGGCGCTTGGCCATTTCACATGCCTTCCTGCTCCATCAGGCGGTAAACGTGGTCGCTGGTGATTGTTTCATCACGTGCTGGCAACAGCCCAAATTTGCTTTTGGGCTTTGCTTGCAGCACACTGTTTGCGCTTGAGAATATGCCCAAGCGTGCGAATTTGGAAATGATGTCGCCAATGGATGTTCTCTCGCTTGCCGCACGTTGACGTGCAATCAAGAACACATCATCGTCTAACGATAAAGTGGTGCGCATGACTTTTTTCAGCCCTTTTCTTCAGATTAAAACATCAAAACATCATTCTAGCATCAATGCATCAAATCATCACTCGTCTTGACGGGAATACGCCAAGAGTGCCTGGGGGTAAGCGACGCGGGCTTAAAAAGTCAGTATGCAATATTCAAGGCAGGCTGTCCTTGTCATCGAGCAACTGGGCTAGACAAGGACGGCCAAAACAGCAAGAATTACTTGCTTAATTACTCAGCTGATGGCTTTCTCTGCCACCAAGAAGTAAACACGCCCAGCAAAACCAAGAGCACGCCATCAAATATGATTTGTTTCGCCACCAGTTCGCCGGGGGTGGGTTGCACGGCGTAGTAAATGAGATAGGTGGGAATGCAAGCCAGAAATGCCACGGCCACGCCAAAGCGCAGCCCTTGACCCAACCAAGGTTTCAAAATGTCATTGCCCCGCGCATAAATCCACATGAGTGCACAAGACATGAAGGCATGTGCCAGCAACATGAAGGGGAAATATTTTTCCGAATCAGCGGGGGTACGGAAAAGCTTGCCGGTCAAAGCGGCGTAGTCCTGCGCCAGCAATTGCGCGTGCACGATGAAGCTACCTATCATCCACAACACAAACAAACACAGACTACCCAAAACAAATTTACGATTCATACATCCTCCTTTTAGTGTTCTGTCACTGTATCAGGATGTGACTAAAAAATCCATCATTTTTACGAGAGTATTTAATTTCAATATTTATATTTTTTGAAATAAAAGTTCACTAAAAATTAAGCTCATAAAAATATTTATATATTTAAGTGATTTTGAGCTTAATTTTTCATAATACTTGAGTTAAAGTAGTGATATTCTCAAAAGGTGAAATATGTGTGGCATCGTCGCAGCAGTGAGCAAACGCAATATTGTTCCCGTTTTGTTGCAGGGTTTGCAAAGGTTAGAGTACCGTGGTTATGACTCCTGTGGCGTAGCGGTGCACAGCGCCGGCGGCTTGAGGCGTGCGCGCAGTACCTCGCGGGTGGCCTTATTGGCTGAGCAGGTAGAGAGCGAAAAAATCACCGGCTATACAGGCATTGCCCACACGCGCTGGGCTACCCACGGGGCCCCCGCCACGCACAATGCTCACCCGCATTTTTCGCCCAACAGCGAGCGTCCACGCGTGGGCATCGTGCACAACGGCATTATTGAAAATCATGATGAGTTGCGCGGTGTGCTCAAGGCACGTGGCTATGTGTTTGCCTCGCAGACCGACACCGAGGTGATTGCTCATTTGCTCGACCATCATTATCAGGGCGATCTGTTGCAGGCAGTGCAGACGGTGGTGAAGCAGTTAAAGGGGGCTTATGCCATCGCCGCTTATAGCGCTGATGAACCTCATCGAGTGGTGGGGGCCCGTCTGGGCAGTCCTTTAGTGGTGGGACACGGTGCCGGTGAAAATTTTCTGGCTTCTGATGCCATGGCCTTGGCGGGGGTGACAGACCAAATCAGCTTTCTTGAGGAGGGTGATGTGGTGGA
Source organism: Pseudomonadota bacterium (assembly GCA_039796435.1). Taxonomy (GTDB): domain Bacteria; phylum Pseudomonadota; class Gammaproteobacteria; order Burkholderiales; family Casimicrobiaceae; genus JBDKJU01. The sequence goes on from JBDKJU010000113.1 coordinate 3,904, forward strand.
TGTGCAGCTCAGCAAGGTGTATGTCACGGACAAGGTTGACCAGCCCGCCACACGCGGTGCGCAAACCATTCACGCACATTCGGGGGCTGCCGAGTTGGGGCCATATCGCCACTACATGCAAAAGGAAATATTCGAGCAGCCGCGTGCCTTGGCGGATACCCTGCAAGGGGTAGAAGCGATCACCACGGAACTCTTTACCCCTAAAAAAGGCGGGTTGAGCGCTGCTGAAATTTTTAAAGAAGTTGACAGCATCAATATCATTGCCTGCGGCACCAGCTATTACTCGGGGATGACGGCCAAGTATTGGCTGGAGAGCCTGGCGCGCGTGCCAGTGAATGTGGAGATTGCCAGTGAATACCGCTATCGTCGGCCGGTGGTCAATCCACGCACCCTGATCGTCACCATATCCCAATCTGGTGAAACCGCCGACACGCTCGCGGCCTTGCAATACACCAAAGAGTTGGGCATGCCCCATTCGCTCACCATCTGCAATGTCGGCACTTCGGCCATGGTGCGTGAAGCCAGTTTGTCCTACTTGACCCGGGCGGGCGTGGAGATAGGTGTGGCCTCTACCAAGGCGTTTTCAACACAGTTGGCCGCCTTGTATCTGCTGAGTTTAAGTTTGGCCAAGGTGCGCGGTTTTCTTAGCCCCGAGGCTGAAAAAAAGGCACTTACCGATATGCGCCATCTGCCGGTGGCCACGCAGGCAGTGCTGGCGCTTGAGCCACAAATCAAGGCTTGGGCCGAGGCATTTGCGCGTAAGGAAAATGCCTTGTTTTTAGGGCGTGGCTTGCATTACCCTATCGCCTTGGAAGGGGCATTGAAGCTAAAAGAAATTAGCTACATACATGCCGAGGCCTATGCCGCAGGCGAGCTCAAGCACGGGCCTTTGGCCTTGGTGACCGAGCACATGCCGGTGGTCACCGTTGCCCCCAATGATGCCTTGGTGGAAAAATTAAAGTCCAATATGGCCGAGGTGCGGGCGCGTGCCGGACAGTTGTATGTGTTCGCTGACGCTGATTCGCACATTGAAAGCAGCGAAGGAGTGCACGTCATTCGTATGCCTGAACATTACGGCGATCTGTCGCCCATTTTGCATGTGCTGCCCATGCAATTGCTTGCCTACCACACTGCCTGCGCACGCGGCACGGATGTGGACAAGCCGCGCAACCTAGCCAAGTCGGTGACGGTGGAGTGAGCTGCGAATATAGTGGTGCTAAAAATGCAGAGCCATGCAGGATGATGGACGATGAATGATGCCTGCGGACAGTCGATGCCTGCCTTGGTCTTGATTTAACTGTGGCGGGCAAACAAGTCTTGGTAAAGACTCCACTGCGCTTGCGCAATCGGTTCCCAGGCAAAATTCAAAGCTTGCGCGCGGCAGGCGGCGCGGTCAGCTTGTAAGTGCAACACTGCCTTGGCAATCTCCTCAGGCGCATGTATGAGTTGTCCGAATTTGGGGTGTGTGAGCATTTGCGCCACCGCCCCCACCTCATTGGCGATGACCGGACAGCCGCAGGCGAGGGCCTCAAGCACCACATTGGGCCAGCCTTCACGCGCAGAGGCCAGCACCATGGCGTCGCTGGCGGAGTACACGAGCCTTAAACGTTCTGCAGGCACGCTGCCTAAAAAATGCACACGTTCCGCCACGCCTAAGGTGTGGGCCTGTTGCAGCAGTTGATTTTTTTGTGTGCCAGTGCCTGCCAGCAAGAGATGGTGTGTGGGCAATTGCTTGAGTGCGGCCAGCACATGTTGTTGCCCTTTGTTGGCCACTAGGTTGCCCACACAGCACAGCACGGGCACCTGAGCAGGCAAGCCCAGCTCGGTCTTGGCCAGCACTTGCTCACAAGGATAAAACAGCGAAGTGTCGACGCCGTTTCTGAGTGTGTACAGCCTAGGCATGCCCAAGGCTTGCATGGCAAGAGCAAGCGGTTCGGCCACCGCGATGTTGGCTGAGGCTTGTTGTGCGGCTGCTTGTATTCGACGTCTGGCCCAAGGGTAGTTGTTGGCAATGAGGTTAATGTCGCTACCCCGTGCAGAAATGACGAGGGGGAGTTTGAAGCGCTGTGCCAAACGGGCAGCGGCCACGCCGTCGGGGTAAAAATAATGCGCATCGAGCAGGCTGTGCCGGTCTTGTTGCAGCATGGTGCGCACAAGCTGGGCACTCGCCCATGCCATGCTGAGGGGGCTCAGGTGCATGCCGATTTTAGGAATGACCAGATAGCGCGGATGGTGCACAGTGATGCCATCCAGCACCTCTTGTGCGGGTATGCGGGCATAGTGCTGATAGGGCGCAAGGCCGGGCGGTGCCCAGGGCACGGGAGCAATGACTTGCAGGCGCAGCTTAAGGTCGGCTAGCTTTTGTATTTCCAGTAGACGGCGGCGTATGAAAATGCCGTGTTGCGGATTGACCGAATTGGGGTACAGGCTAGTGAAAACAATGAGCTGCATCTACTCGCCAAGAGCCAAGCGTCCTTGCAGGGCTTGCAGGTCTTTGGCCGCCGCCGCCATAAACAGCGTGATGCGTTCGCTGGCGCGGTTGGCCTCATCATCCACCGTGGCCAGCATGAGCACCGAACTGGCGTCACCTTGCAAACGCAGTTGATGGAACAGGGTGTCTATTTTGGCAGCGCGCAGCTCGGTATGAGTGTGACTGCCTACTTGAAACTGCCGCCACACCACGCGTCTGCTGGTGCTCTGCTTATTGGCGGGCAGTATGTTTTCCTCTACGGCGCCAATGCTGGAATGAATGATACGTCTCTGACTTTGCCCTTTGCTGGCATCCCAAAAATCCATCAAACGGTTGGCATAGGTGATCATGCTGCCGTACTTTGCCTGATTGCGATAGCCAGCGAGGTAGACATCAACAAAAATCGACTCATCGTGATTGAGCACATAGCGTTGGTTGAGTTTTTCACGTTCGTGGCGGTATTCAGGTTGCCAGGCAGGCTGGCTGCTCATGGTCCATTGCCCGAGCTGGCGCGGGGCGGTGAGGGCAATGGTTTGGTCGTAGGGCTTGTTGATCAGCGGCCAAAGCAGATAGGGAAAGACAGCGCCAAAGAGCAGGCACAGCAGCAGAAACGGCGCCATTTTGTGTGCTGACCGCGGCGCAACATCAGTTTGGATGGGGCTGGTTTGGGGTTCGCCTCGCATATCGTCTTGAAATTTGCCCCCGATCCAAAACATGATGAAGATCACCAGTCCAAAAAACACCCAGCCGGAGATGATGTGATCGATGCCGGTGGCGTATTTGTTTTCTGACCAATGTCCGACCAGGACAATGAGGGTAGCGCGAATCCAGTTGGCCACCACGGGCACCAGAATGGCGACGGCAATGAAGATGAGGCGCTTTTTAATTTGCCTGAAATACAGGTAGGCGAATAAGGTGCCGAGCATGATGCTGGCGATAAGATAGCGCAGGCCGCTGCAGGCCTCTACCACCGCCCAGTTGCCCGTGGGGATGGCAAAGTTGCGTCCGGTGCGGTGCACGGGAATACCGAGAAACTGCAATGAGGCCACCACCACATCAGCGGTCTGGTCCATCATCGGTTCGATTAAAAAATCACCAAAAGGCACAGCAAACAAGAGGAACAAAATAGGAAAGGCAAGGCGCCAAGCCACGGCCCATCCCAATCCGGCCACCACGCTTACGATGAGCATGCCCACTGCGGCTCCCATGCGCAGCACAGCAATTTGTGCCAGCTCACCCAAGAGCCAGACAAGACCAAGCAACAGCAGCAAGGCCAGAGGATTTAATGTGATGACGGGCTGTGCCTCTTTGAGGCGGTCTCTTTGCTGCCAGATCAACCACAGGCTGATGGGCAGTACCACCATGCCGTGGGCAAAGGTATCGTTGTCCCACCATATCATGGCCATTTGCCGAAACACTGGCCAAAACACTGCGATGAGGATGAGCCAGGATAGTCCGATGGTGACCAAGCTTTTACGCCACGCAGGGCTCCAGGCAGGACTTATTGGGGAGTGCATAACAGTTCGTTGTAGGTGCGGAGATTAAACGACCAAGAGTGGTGTTTTTCGATATAAGTGCGCGCCGCCTGATTGAATTGTCTGGGTTGTTGCAGCAGACGGGTGGCCTCAGCAATCAGCTTCTGCTCGTCGGGGCAGAGCAGGTAGTCTTGCTGGTCTTGCGCGGGCACGCCCTTGGCCGTGGTTTTGTTGATGAGCACCCATTTGCCCATGGCCATGGCCTCTAGTACTTTGTTTTGCACACCACGCGCGATGCGCAGGGTCGCAACGATGGCCTGTGCATAGGCGATGTAAGGGCGCACATCGGCCACAAATCCAGTCACGCAGATGCCGTTGTGGCCATGCAGTGCCTTGAGGCTGTCAGCGGGTTTGCTGCCGACCACATAAAACAGCGCCTGCGGGCAGAGACTTTTAATGCTGGGCCAGACACTGTGGGCAAAGTGCAGGACTGCGTCTATGTTCGGCCAATAGTCCATGGCGCCAGTGAAGGCGAGCACAGGATGTTGCTCGGGATAAGGGTTGGCACCGGCGTTTTCGGGCGAAAAGTAAAGGGTGTCCACCCCATTGTTAACCGTGCGTATGTCCGCCATCGGGCAGGCCAGCCGCAACGGCATAGCCTCCAGATCGGTGACTAAAGTGGTGGCATGGCAGTGGCTGGCAAGATGTTGTTCGTAGGCAAAAAGATACCTGGCCTCACGCCGGTACAGCCAACGCATGGGGGCTTTTGACTCTTGCGCATATAAGGCCCACTTGTGTGAATCCAGATCGACCAAAGACATAATGCGCAGGTCGAGTTTGGCTTGCATTAAAAAGGGCGCCACCCCCGAGGAAAATGCCAGCCCTTTTTTGATCTGACGCTCGGCCACTTTTTGTTTGATCCAAGTCTGTAATGACTTGCTGCGATAAAACATGGTGGTTTGGGCTTCGCATTCGAGCAAGGCCAAGAGGCTTTTTAGTTTGCGCAGACCGGGTCGTATGCCAAGCATCTTCACCTCGGCACACACCTCGCGTAAAAACTCTACATGCGCCCAGTCTTTGCGGTCGTCCACAAAGCCGGCGAGATAAATATCAAAATCGGCAGACAGATGTTTGAGCATCTGCCAAGCCAGCAGCTTGTCGCCCTTGTTTGGTGGGTAAGGGATGCGGTGGCAAATGAAAAGCAGTGGTTCTTTCATAGTGCCCACCTTCAGGCCAAGTGCCGTGACAACAGAGGCCCCAAGCGGGTGACCAGACTTAAAGGCAATTTGCGCCAGGTTTTGATCAGCAATTGGTACTTGGGGTTGTTGGGGTTATTTTCGGGCACACTTTTGCCGTTTAACAAACCATACTCGTAGACCAGTGGCTCGGGCACAAACCCCCAGTTTTTTTTGAATTGAAAAGGCCCACTGCCCTGTTTGCTGCGACCGTAGTCGAAAATCTCGAAGCCTTGTTGGCGTGCCTGACACATGAGCGCATAGTACTTGAAATCATTCGCTGACAAAGCACGCGCTCGTGATTTATCGCCCGCGTAGTAGGGTAAAAACTGGTTTTTATATGTGAAGGACAACACGCCCGAGACATCATTGCCCTGTGGGTCTTGCACGATGAAAGTATTGACCTGTTGCGGGAAAGCAGTGCGTAAGAGATCAAAGTAGCGCAAGGAAAAGCCGGGCGTGCCATGACGGTGGACATTATCAGCGTAGAGGGCAAAGAAGCGCCGGTTGTCCAGATCAAAATCAGCTTGACAGCCAGCGTTAATGCCTTTGCGCACTTCTGCGCGTTGCTTGCGGGGAATGTCCGCCAGAATAGCCTCAGAATCATCGGCCATGGTTTTGCGAAAGCGCACGTAGAGGTCTTGTGTTGGCCAAGGCGGGGTGGTGGTGGCGTGCACGTGACGCAATTCAAGCGAGTCTACGCTCAAGGCCTGGCCGATTTTTTCAGCCTCGCGGGTAAGCGCCAAAGCTGCTGCCTCTGAATGCGTTAACAGACCCGCATGGGTGACGCCAGGCAGGCTTTTCAAGTGCTTGCCAAACAACACACTGTTGACATAGGCCAAGGGCAAAATACCCTCTAAGACGCCCGCATCGTTTTCGTAAGCAAGGTAGTGCATCTCATGCCCCCAAGCCGCATGGATAAGGTCATGCCACTGCGCCAAATGAAAAAAACTGCCTGCGGGGTGGGCGTGAACAAAATCATTCCAGCGACTGTGGCTGGTATTGGACAGTCGAATAATGCGGCTCATGTGAGGGCGTGGGTGGGCCAGTGGCGCTGCAAAAACACCTCTTGCATGGTGCCCCAGC
>JBDKJU010000114.1:0-2769 GCA_039796435.1 Pseudomonadota bacterium
AAACTTGCCCTCTTTAAGAAATTTTTCTCGGGTCTCTACCAGTTCTTGCTTGATCAGCTCAATAGCACGCAGCACACTTTCACGCGGACTGACATAGTGACTGGAGGGGAACACAGTGAAACGGCCCACTTTATTTTTCACATGGCCAGTGAGGGGATCAAAAAACTGCAATGACTCTATCTCATCATCAAAAAGTACGACACGTATGGCGTTCTCCGCATGTTCTGCCGGAAATATATCAATCACCTCACCACGCACGCGAAAGGTTCCGCGAGCAAATTCAATGTCGTTGCGGGTGTACTGCATTTCAGTTAAGCGCTTGATGATGGCGCGCTGCTCCAGCACGTCTCCTTGACGCAGGTGCAAAATCATCGAGTGATAATCGACCGGGTCTCCGATACCATAAATGGCCGAGACCGTGGCCACGATAACGGTGTCGGGGCGCTCCAGAATGCTCTTGGTGGCCGAGAGTCGCATCTGCTCTATGTGGTCGTTAATCTGACTGTCTTTTTCGATAAACAAATCCTTGGAGGGCACATAGGCCTCGGGCTGAAAATAGTCGTAGTAACTCACAAAATACTCAACCGCATTTTCTGGAAAAAACTCGCGAAACTCACTGTAGAGTTGTGCCGCCAAGGTTTTGTTATGCGCCATCACGATCGCTGGCCGACCTGTGCGAGCGATGACATTGGCCATGGTGTAGGTTTTGCCTGAGCCGGTGACTCCCAGCAGTGTTTGATAGGCGAGGCCATCGTCCAGCCCCTCTATCAGCGAGGCAATGGCCGCTGGCTGATCCCCGGCCGGCAGGAATGGTTGATGCAGTATGTAAGGGCTATTGGGATGGCGGACTATGGGCATAGACCCATTTTAAGATTAACCGTGCTGCTGCAGAAAAGCGGAAATCAGACGAATCTCTTCTGCGCACACATTGTGCTGCATGGCATAAGTTTGCCACTGCACCTGGTAGCCATGTGTGCGCAAAGTCTGACGCGATTTCTCTGCCAGGCTTAGGGGAATCACCGCATCTTGGGTGCCATGCACATACAAAACTGGCACGTCCTTATTGGCCTGTGTGCCTTCCGCAGCCAAGCTGTCGCCGCAGCTCAGGTAGGTTGACAACGCAAGAACACCGCCCAGTCGTTCAGAATAACGAAGACCTGTTTGCAAGGCAATGACACCACCTTGCGAAAACCCTGCCAAGAAAATTTTATGGTAAGCAATACCTCGGTCATGTTCACGAACAATCATCTGATTGATCTGTCGCTGAGACGCACGCACACCCACTTCATCAGCACGACGTTCCAGATTATCTAACTGCGCGATATCGTACCAAGCCTGCATCATCGCACCACCGTTGATGGTGATCGGTCGCATGGGGGCATTGGGAAATACAAAACGAATCTTGTGGTGAGCGGGCAATCGTAGCTCGGGCACGACGGGGACAAAATCATTGGCGTCTGCACCTAGACCGTGCATCCAGATGACACTGGCGGTGGCGGTGCCCGCCGGGCACAACTCTATGGTGGGTAAGGGACTGTTCATACCCTATATTTTGGCAGACATTTCACGATGCGAAATGCCTGCTTCCATGTACTCCGGCCCGCGTGCGACAAAGCCCATGATTTCGTAAAAAGGCAGAGCATGCGTTTGCGCTGACAACACCACTTCGGTGTGCCCTTTTTGGCGTGCAAGCGTCATCAAGTGCAGCAAAATCTTGGCCCCTACACCTCTGCCGCGCCAACTTTTGAGCACTGCCATGCGTCCTATGTGTCCATCGGGCAGCAGTCGCCCGCAGCCGATGGCTTGCCCACCAGGATCAAAACACAGTGCGTGTTCTGACACGGCATCAAAATCATCGAGCTCAATTTCCGCAGGTACCTGTTGCTCTTCAACAAACACAGTGAAGCGTATGCGTTTGAGCAATTGCTTGTCCTGGCCTTGCCAGGTGGCTTCGCGCACCGTCAGATTTAACTCTTGATACACCGCCCGTTTGTGTTTAAAAAAATCTTGCAAACGTGTTTGCGCTGCCTCTGCCATGAGACCATGCGTGGTCACAGGCTGATGCAAACTGTGTTGGAACACGTTCATTACCGAGCCTATGGCTCCCGCCTTGGGGTCGTGTGCAGCAAAGACCACGTGACCACAGCGCGCATGCACTATTGCCCCCGCGCACATGGCGCATGGTTCAAGCGTGGTGTAAAGTGCACAGCCACTCAAGCGATAATTGCCCAAAACGCGCCCTGCTTCCCGTATGGCCATCATTTCAGCGTGGGCAGTGGGATCATTCAACTGTATTGACTGATTATGCCCACGAGCAATAATTTGCCCGTCTTTTACCACCACCGCGCCCACTGGCACTTCATTTTCTTTAGCTGCTAGATCTGCTTCGGCCAAGGCCGCGAGCATAAATACCTGCTCAGTACTCAAGTCATGAATCCTAAATTTTTATTGGCAAAGGCATTCAAATTAGGACAAACTTTGAGCAAATCTGCGTCTGCCACTCCAAACCATTTGGCCAGTGTGGCGGCATACTGATCTACGGAGGTAGTAGGAATCCAGCGCCCTTCGCTCTCGCCATCATCACCCGTGCCTAAAATTTGGGTGGGGAAAGTGCCGTACATTTTCCCGCCATTGACGGCACCACCAATCATGATGTGGTGATTACCCCAGGCATGGTCGGATCCACCGCCTGCAGCAGGCTTGAAGGTGCGGCCAAAGTCAGACATAGTGAACTGCGTCACCTGATTGGCCACGCCCAGCTGTACCGTC
>JBDKJU010000115.1:0-3009 GCA_039796435.1 Pseudomonadota bacterium
TTGGGCGAAGACAAGGATGAAGACCTCTTCATCATTCTCTCCGATGCCACCTCGGGGGTGTCCACTTATGCTGCCGGACGTTTTCTGTCTGCCAAACGCCCCACAAACGCCCAAGGTGAACTGGACTTCAACAAGCTCTACCACCCACCTTGCGCTTTTTCCGCCTACACCTCCTGCCCTTTGCCACCCAAGGCCAACCAGTTGGCTATCGCCCTGCATGCCGGCGAAAAAAACTGATCACCCGCCCGCCAAGGCCATTTCGCCCACCCACACAGAGCCACACCTGATGCTGCCACGGGTATCGACCTCGTGGCTGATGCCCTGAATATTTTGGTACATGTCTTTTAAATTGCTGGCGATGGTGATTTCCTCCACCGGATATGCCAGCTCGCCATTTTCCACCCAAAAACCGGAAGCGCCGCGCGAGTAGTCGCCCGTGATGGCATTCACCCCGCTGCCCATCAGCTCGGTGACCAAGAGGCCAGTGTGCATTTTTTTGATTAACTCGGCGAGGCTCTCGCCTGTGCTCGACACCAAGAGATTATGCTGTCCCCCCGCATTGCCCGTGGTTTGCAGGCCCAGCTTGCGCGCCGAATAGCTGCCGAGAAAATAAGCCGCTACCTTTCCATTGCCCACCACACGGCGCTGCTGGCAAGCCACGCCTTCGTTGTCAAACGGGCCCGATGCCAAGCCACGCAAAATAAACGGGTCTTCATCAATGTGCAGCCACGCGGGAAACACCTGCTGCCCCATACTGTCACATAAAAAACTGGCCTTGCGGTACAGCGCCCCACCACTCACCGCTCCCACATACGAGCCAATCAGTCCGGCGCCCGTGCGTTCCGCAAAAATCACCGAGACTTTGCCCGTGGGCAATTGCCGCGCATTTAAACGACCCAGCGCTTTTCTGGCCGCTTCTTTGCCCACCCACTCAGGAGTGGGCAAGTCGCTAAAGTGGCGACCATAACCATACTCGCTTTGCGCCTGCATACCACTGTTGTCTTCGGCCAGTAAGCTGGCGCCCAAATAATGCGTGCTGCCGGCCAGACGCTGCAAGAAACCATGACTGTTGGCGTATACAAAATCCGTGCTGTGGCTGGCCACGCTGGCCCCGTCACTGTTGACGATGCGTTTGTCCACGGCAAAACCTGCGGCCTCCGCACGCTTGCCCATGTCCACCGCCTCATCCACCCCCAGGGCATAGGGAGCGTTAATGTCCAGCTCTGGGAAATGCGTGCACATCAAAGATGCCTCGGCCAAACCAGCACAGTCATCTGCCTCGGTGTAGCGGGCAATGGTCAAGGCCTTTTCGGCCACTTGCCTGAGTGCGGCCGAGGAAAAGTCTGCTGTACTTGCATTGCCACGTGACAGCCCGCCGGATTTACTCAAATACACAGTGAGCGAAAGGCTGCTGTCATCGGTGTGTTCTATGGTCTCGACATCTCCCTGACGCACATTCACCGACAGACCACGACTCAGACTTAAATCGGCATCAGCGCTGTGTGCACCCAGTTGTTTGGCGTGCGCCAAAATCTCTTCAGCAATGTGTTCAAGTGGGCGGGTAGTCTGGCTCATTAAAATGCGCGAGTGAAAAAAGAAAGAGAATACGACGAAGACGGCTATGTGGTGCGTCCGTCAAAGACCAAAACCAAGGCGGCAATGACAGCGTTGCAGGACTTGGGTGAAACTCTGCTCACTCTGAGCAGCGCCCAAGTACGTGTACTCAATTTGCCCGAGCCCTTGACCGATGCCATTATAGAAGCGCCCAAAGTGCGTGGTAACGAAGGCAAGCGTCGCCACCGTCAGCTTATCGGAAAACTCATGCGCGGCGTTGACTCGGCCCCCATCGAGGCCCAACTCAAGCTCTGGGACGTCAGCTCACGTGAGGCCAAGACCGTATTTAAAAACAGCGAAATCTGGCGCGACAAACTCATCAAAGAGCCAGGCCTGTTGGGCGAATTCAGCAAACTACACCCCAAGGCCGACGCCGACAAACTGCGCAGTCTGATCGCTGCCGCGCAGTACGAACTTGCCGAAAAAGCGGCAGGCAAAGAACCCAAAACCAACGCCGCACGCGCCCTGTTTCGTGCCGTGCACAGCATCTCCGGAAAAATCACATGAACGACGCAGACCGCCCATGCAAAATCGGCCTTGTCTCTATTAGTGACCGCGCCTCCACCGGCATCTATGAAGACAAGGGCATCCCCAGTCTGATCACTTGGCTGACTGCAGCACTGGCCTCACCGTGGACGCATGTCACCCGCCTCATCGCTGATGAACAACACCTCATCGAAGCCACGCTGAAAGAGCTTGTCGATATTGAAGGCTGTCACTTGGTGCTCACCACCGGTGGCACCGGCCCCGCCCTGCGCGATGTCACTCCCGAAGCCACACAGGCAGTGGCCGACAAAATCATGCCCGGCTTTGGCGAACAGATGCGGCAAATCTCCTTGGCCTTCGTGCCCACTGCCATCTTGTCGCGACAGATCGCGGTCATCCGCAAGGGCGCACTCATTATCAATCTGCCTGGTCAGCCCAAGGCCATTGCCGAGACCTTGACCGGTCTGCCGGAAAAAAATATTCACGGCATTTTTAGCGCCGTGCCTTACTGCATAGACCTCATTGGTGGTCCCTACATCAGCACCCACGATGCCGTGGTTAAAGCCTTCAGACCTAAGTCAGCAACACGAGTGCAGTAAGCCCCACCAGAGCTGTGCCAAACCTTACTGCATGGTCCAGCCGTGGCTGACGATCAAAGACTGACCAGTCAGGGCATTGGAGCGGAAAGCCGCAAATAATAAAGCCACCTCGGCGACATCCTCCAGCGTAGTGAACTCACCATCCACGGTGTCTTTGAGCATCACGTTTTTTATCACCTGCTCTTCACTGATGCCCAAGGTGTTGGCCTGCTCGGGGATCTGTTTTTCAACCAAGGGCGTGCGCACAAAGCCAGGACAAATCACATTCGAGCGAACCCCATGTTTTGCCCCTTCTTTGGCCACGGCCTTT
>JBDKJU010000116.1:0-4910 GCA_039796435.1 Pseudomonadota bacterium
GTAATAAGGTTGCTGATACAAGGTGCTGCCTTGTATACAAGTCCACGCCTCAAAGAACACCGAGCTGAGCGTGGTGGGGGCATTGACATAGCCACCGATGACCTCGGGGGCATAGACATAGATGTTGTTATCGATAATATCGTAGTTATCGATATTGGTATTGATCTGACCATATCCTTGGGTGGCAGCAAAGCCTGGCCTATTGATAGAACAACAGAGTAACAACAGGGTCCAAAGGAGGGCTAAGCGCGAGTTCATACCAAGGAAGAAGAGTATGTGAAAAAAATCCCTATTCTTCTGACACTCGTGGGAATGCCGGAAGAATAGGGGAGGAGATAACACCTTGAGAGGAGGAGTTATTAGTTATCCAGAGACCACAACACGCACACGACGGTTGATGGCATCATGTGGGCGTGAAGGATCAGCCAGTTCGGTGAAGCCTTTGCCTATGGCGTTGACACGACCACTGTTGATGCGGAACTTGAAGGTGATGTAGCGACGTGCTGCCTCGGCCCGACGTTGTGACAGCCCTTGGTTATAGGCAGCGTTGCCCACTGCGTCCGTGTGTCCTTCAAGAACTACAAATTTGACATTGGCCAAGGCGTCAGAGGTGAGTGCCTCCCCAAGGCTGTCGAGTATTTGCATGCCCGTGAGGGTCATGCGGTCAGAATTGAACTCGAAAGGAATATCAAGATCAATGCTCTTTTGCTGCGTGGGTGCTTGGTTGCGTGCCTGCGCAGCTTGCCCGCTTTGTGCGGGGGCAGCAGCAGGGGCGGCGGCAGCCACGGGCGCTTGCAAAGAGAGCTCGGCCTGTGCTGGAGGGCTGGTGAGTGCGGGCGCACCGAGGCCACCACCGGCAGGGGCGTTTGTTTGTTCGTCGTCATCAAGACTGAGGCCACGGGTTTTTACTTTGCGGGTACCGGCAGGTGCCGCCGCACTGGGGCCCTTGGCTTTGTCCAGCCGCAGGGCCTCAATCATTTGTTCTTTGCTCATGACTTTAGTCGCCTGTGCCAGCGCCACTTCCACGCTGAAGGCACTCAGGCAGACGGTGATGCCACCGACAATGAACTTTGAAAGGGGTGAGATTTTCATGATGGTTCCTGTATTTTGTTGTCGCGAAAATTGCTGTGTTGGGCTGTACTGGGTTTTATTGGGTATTGCCGATGTTGATCTTGTTGCTTTGCAACATGCCTGCTTGGCCTTGCACCACGGCACCTACTGCCACGGCGGTGCTGCCCCCGTGGGCATTGCCAATGTTTACCTGGGCGTTGTTGAGCATACCGGCCTGGGCTTGTACCACGGCACCCACCGCCACATTCGAGCTGCCTTTGCTGGCATTGCCGATGTTGATTTGCTGGTTATTCAGCATGCCGGCCTGACCTTGAATGGTGGTGCCCACCAATACGCGGCTGGTGGCACCATTGCTGGCGTTGCCAATTTTGACTTCCTGATTATTGAGCATACCGGCCTGGGCTTGTCCAGCAGCACCAACCACCACATTGGACTTGCCGCCACCAGTGGACTTGCCGATTTCCATGTTTTGATTGTTGAGCATACCGGCCTGCAGCTGCCCCGCAGCGCCCACTATCACATTTGATTTGCCACTGCCGGAGACATTGCCAATTTCCATGTTCTGGCGATTGAGCATGCCGGCTTGTGCTTGTCCGGCCGCGCCCACTTTGACATTGCTTTTGCCACTGCCTTCGACACCGCCAATATTCATATTTTGTTTTTGCAACATGCCCGCCTGAGTTTGTCCGACGGTGCCTACTTTCACGTTGGATGAGCCGCTGCCATTGACACTGCCAATGTTCATGTCTTGTTTTTGCAGCATTCCGGCTTGTATTTGCCCCACACTGCCTGCGACAGTGACATCAGATTTGCCACCGTTTTTGGCGCTGCCGACGGTAAGTGTTTGCGAGTTGAGTAAGCCTACTTGTGTTTGGCTGACATTACCGGTGGTGACCTTGGCCTTGCCGCCCCCGGTGCTGTTGCCGATATCAAGCTCTTGCTTGTTGAGCAGACCGGTTTGCGATTGATTGAGTTCTTTTACCTCGACTTTGCTGTTGCTTTGTGCGAGGACAGAACCACCCATGATGCCGAGTAGTGCCAAAGTCAAGATGCTGTGTTTGAACTGGGTGGTATTCATTTGGGCTCTCCAAGAATAAAAGATTTAAATGTGCTTAGGTATTTAATTACTTGCGTACTCACTTACCTACACATGGGTTGCATGAAGCGTCAGAACGGTTCAATATTTCCGCTGCCATCCATGGTTTTGCTGACATTGGGCTTGCCACGGTAACGAATGTCACCACTGCCGGTATGCTTGGCATTGAGCGTGTGTGTGGCGTGCACTTCTATGTCGCCAGCCCCTGAGAGCAGCGCTTGCACAGCATCGGCGGTGAATTTGGCGGCGGCAATTTTTCCCGACCCCGAGAGTTCGAACTTGGCCTTTTCGCCCTTGCCTGAAATACCCAAGTCCATGCCACCATTGAGATCGACAGTGAGCTGCTTGACGTTGATTTGCTCGGCGACTAAGTTGCCGCTGCCTTTAGCGTCCAGCAATAGGGTGTTTTCTGTACGTGGGTGGAGCTTGACCTCTCCAGAGCCTTCATGAACATATTTGTTCAGGTTTTTTAATACCAGGCTGACCTTGACAGGCTTTTGGGTGCGATAAGGCTTGCTGTCAATTTTCAGGTTGGCGCCAGAGTGTTTGACAGTAATGGCCTTCAGCACATGCGCTTCTGCTTCGATTTGCAGCCGGTCTTCAGCCCCTTGTTTGAACTCGACAGAGGCAGACAGATTGATGCTGACCTGTTGCGTCCCGGCGATGGTTTGATTCAAGGTCTCAGCCTGAATATAGCCAGGGACGGAAAGGAAAGGAATCAGGGCAGCGAGCGTGTGGGCCAGGCGGTTCATGACACTATGCACAGACCATTTTCAAAATCATAGACACGCACGGGTTGGGCATCTCCTACGCGCTCAACCACTTCTTCGCGCTTGAGTTTGCTCAAGGCAGATTTTTCATAAGGCTCTGCTGCCAGTCGTTTGACGTTTTTAGATTCAAACAACAGCTTGCCGTTTTGCCAGCAACGCAGGGTTTGATCTTGTCCTGCGCTGTTGCCGTGCCCGGGCTTGCTCAGGTCGTGCGACAGGGAGCGGGTGGCTTGTGGTTTGGGGCTGTTGCTCGGAGGTTCGACAGAGACTCCGGCCTTGTTGTCCAAACTGACTGCAGCGTAGCTGATGCAGGTCACGGACAGAAGTAGAGCCAAAGTGGTGCTTGGAGTACGCATTATTTCACCTTAATGGTTTGGGTCACATGGGCCACTTGTCCAGGCTGTGTGCGCTCATAGGCTTGGCGAATTTCGTCAAGAGATTGGGCCTTGGTGTCAGCAAAGTCACGGGCACGCAGATTGGGTGGCAAAGCTTCGGGGCCGACTTGTCGCGCGGTGGCGAGGCACATGATGGTCTCGTCTTTACCACTGCTGCTGGTGCTCAATTTAAAGGCATCACCAGTGTTGGGCACTTGTATTGCTTGTTTAGGATTCAGACGGCCGCTCAGATTGAAACGATTGGGAAAGAAACGTTTGATGGTGCCTTTTTCGTCTTGCAGATAGCAGAACACTTCGGCCATGTTTTGGGCCATCATCTGTACCATGATGGATTCGCCCTTGGCGTATGCCGTGCTTGATGCGGCTTGGTTTGAGCCATTGACCACCTGCATGCGAAAGCCTAGCTCGCCCGCTTTTAAGGTGCTGTTTAGGGGAGTCACTGCGGGGGCAGCGCTGGCTACGGGTTTGGGGGCATTCATGGCGGCAAACACCTGCTTGGCTTTGGGGCCTGCCACGTTGTGGTCGGCAGCCAAATAGGCTGTGAAAAATTCTTCATTGAGCTTGCTGGCAGGCTCTAAGCCTAAGGCACCACGGTACGCCATCACGGCTTTGATGAGGGCGTCATCGGCATTGCCATTGACTTCGCCGGTATAGAGGCCACGCACGCGCATCTGATCTTGCCAGTACATGATGAGTTCATCAGGGGCAGCAAACAGGCTGCTGAACCATTCGCTGATCTCTTCTTTGACGTTTTCCTGTTTCTCGTCGGCACCGAGGCATTTCCAGTACGGCACTTTGGTGAGCTTGCCCAGCAACTCGATGGCGGCAAGTTCAACCAGGTTACGCAGGGCTTGCGACTGTCCTTCTGAGCGGCTCAGGTTGGTCTGAAAATTAAGGCCAAACTTGAAGTATTCGGCTTCGCCCTCGGTGCCAACACCTGTGCGCAAAATAGCGACTTTATTGCTGGCATTGACGCCGCTGATAACGCTTAGGTCTGCCACGCGGATAATATTGAGGTCAAGCCCCAACTCGTTGTAGCTTGCTACGGCTGCCCGTCCTAAACCGAGGCCAGCCAATTTGGGGCCAGATCCACCGCCACCGCCACCTGAGCCTGCGGAACCAGTGCCGGCGCTGTTGGCAGTGGACTGGGCGGCACTGTCTGTGGCGGCTCGGCCGCTGCCACCAAAGGCAAAACCCACACCTTCAGTTTTTTTGCCAATGCTTTCGTCCAACTGGCTGATAGAGCCGCGGATGGCAAATTGCGGCAGATTTTCCACCTGTGATTTTGATTCTTTTTCGCGCAACATACTTAAGGTGTTGGCTGAATCGCTGCCATAGGCGATGACGCGAAAGGCTCGGCTACGAGCGGTCATACGCGAAATGGCACTGATGAGCATATCCTTGGTGCCGGCATTGACTTTTTTGGTGCTGTCGAGAATGTCTTCAGGCAAGATGGAAATGCCACCCACCCCATACGTGATGAACTGATTGTCCATGCAACGCAGGGCTTCAGCGAAGTTGGTGATGTTGCGCGTGGCTTGGCGTTCTGGCCCCTTGGTGGCTTTTTCAAGGGCTTCG